>NZ_JASGBV010000040.1:0-42897 GCF_030053245.1 Stenotrophomonas sp. RS-48 | reverse complement strand
GGCAGCTGGCTGTCAGCGCCGCCGAGCTGGTAACGCAGCGCTGCGGCCAGGCAGGTGGTGGCGAGCTTCTTGCCATTGCCGCCGCCCACCTGGTTGCCCAGCAGGCCGCCCACCACCGCGCCTGTGGCCGTACCGGCAATGCGGTTCGGATCGCGCGAGTTGCGCTGGACTTCAACGTTCCTGCATTCCACACGGCTGCCGTCGTTGAACTTGCGGCCTTCATCGCGGGGCCCGTAGGTCTGCGCACCCGCCATCGACGATGCCGCCATCAGGGTGCCCAGCACGAGCAGTCGGGTCGAGGTCTTCATGGCCAGCTCCTGTCTTCCGGGATGGGTCCAGTCTCCGCCTGCCGCTGGCAACTACGAGTGAAATCGGTGTCATCAGGACTTCATCGGCCATGCGTCGTTCATGAAGAGAACCGCGGCCATGGAACGATCCAGCGCCCGGCAGAGGCTTCCGTTCGGTCGCCGCGAAGGGAATCGGCCCCCTGCATCGGTGCGCCGACCCGCGCGGCCCCTCCCGGGGCCAGCGCGCATGCGGCTATGATCAACCGACAAAGGCCGCAGGCATCTGGACGTGGATGTGCAGGAATCAGAAAGCTTGAGGGTAGCGGTACTGGAGGACGAGCCTGCCCTGCGCGAGCGCATCATCCTGCCAGGCCTGGCGCGCTATGGATTCCTGGCGACCGGCTACGCCAGCGTCGCGGCCTTCCGCGCCGGAATGGAGAGACAGCCCGCCGACCTTCTCGTGCTCGACGTGAGCCTGCCTGACGGCGATGGCTTCAGCCTGGCGCGCGAAATGCGCCAACGACAACCGGGCCTCGGCGTCATCATGCTGACCAGCCTTGCCGATGTGAGTGATCGCATCCGCGGCCTGACCGAAGGTGCCGACGTGTATTTTTCCAAGCCGATCGAGATCGATCTGCTGGCGGCGGCACTGCACAGCCTGGCACGACGGATCGCCACGCCGGCAACAGCGAACCGGTCACTGCCCGGCTGGAGGATGAGTGAGGACCAATGGGGCCTGATCGCGCCCGACGGCACCTCGGCCGCGCTCACCCGCAGCGAGCGCAGCCTGTGCGCGGAACTGTTCCAGCACGCCGGGGCGCTGGTGTCACGCGAGCAGCTGATCCTGGCCATTGCAGATGATTCAGACGACTTCGATGCGCACCGGCTCGACGCCATGGTCTACCGGCTGCGCGTGAAGGCACGCAAGCGCTGTGGCATGGAACTGCCTCTTACGGTGGTTCATGGCCGGGGATACATGCTGAATCCTGCCGGGCGCACGGCAGGCTGATCAGGAACGTCGTTCCTTCGCCACAGATGCTCTCGACGCCGATGCCACCGCCGGCCTCTGTCACCAGCTCGTTCACGACCGCCAGCCCCAGTCCCGTGCCCGAATCCGCCGGCTTGGTGCTGAAGAAAGGTTCGAAGATCCGGGCCGCCACCTCGGCGCGCATGCCGCTGCCATTGTCACGCAGGTGGATGCGGACGCGATCTCCATCGCGGTCGATGTCGATCTCGAACCGCCCGTGATCGCTGAGCGCATCGCGGGCATTGGACGCGATGTTCAACAGCATCAGCTCGAACTGGCTGCGGTCCATCCGCACCGGCGCCGCTTCACCATCGCTGCGCACGGACAGTACGATCCCCGGCCCAAGCAACTGGCGCAGCATCGACTCAAGTTCCCGGACCGCCTGCGCGGCATCAAACACGACGGCCTGCTCGCCATCACGACGGCTGAAACGGAGCAGCCGCCGGCTGATGGCCATGCCACGCCGCGCGGTCTCCTCCACGTCTGACAGGTGGCCTTCAAGCTGCACCAGACGCTGCCGGCTGCCTTCGCCGTCGTCTTCATGCCGCTGGTTGGCGAAGCCGACGATCACCGCAAAGATGTTGTTGAAATCATGCGCCATGCCGCTGGCCATGCGTTCGGTGATCTCCTTCTTCTGCGCATGGATCAGCTGGGCATGGGTGCGCTCGCGTTCGCGCATCTCTTCGGCAAGTTGCCGCCCGCGCTCGTTCGACTCGCGCAGGCTCTCGCGCAGGGCCTGGGTCGTCCGGTCGATCAGCAGGGTGACCAGGAGGTAGGTGAACAGCAGTGGGGGCAGGTTGTAGAACGCACGCGCCGGAGCATCGGCGAAGACGCTCATCGCATCGCGTCCTGCACCCAGCACCACGCTGCCCACCAGGACCGCCAGCGTGGTCCACAGCGCGCCACGACCAAGCACCAGACCACTCAGCACGAGCACCAGCATCTGGGCGAGCTGGTCGGGCATCTGCCGTTGCAGGCCGTTCACGCCCAGATTGATCGTCGTGACCAGCAGCATGGCACCGATCAACAGCTTGACCGCCGCAGCGAACGCACCACGCCGCGTCAGTACCAGTCCGATCCATGCGGCTGCACCGATCGAGAGGCTCATCGCCAACGAGGCATGCGTCGACCAGTGCACCTCGCTCGAGACCAGTTGGGACCAGGCCACGATCACCGCGAAGGCCAGGGTCGCCGGGATGGTCACCCCCAGGAACAGGAGCAGCAGCTGGATGACGCGCGCGTTGCGGCGGTCCACCGGGTCTTCGATCGGCGCCCGGTCCAGCCAGCGCAGGAATGAACGGAGCATGGGCGGCGTGAAGAGATGGCGAGAAACCGATCATATTTCTGTCAGGAGTTGCAGTCGACATGCCCTTTCGGTGGGCCTACGTTCATGTTGTCGGCGGGCACCTACGCCACTGCCGTGACACGACGACTACACCGCCCCACCCGTCGACGCCCTGCGGGCAGCCACGACGACGGGCCTGCACTCCAGATCGAGGATCAGAGCAATGAACCGGATTTACCGTATCGTGTGGAACGCCGCGCTGGGCCGGCAGGTGGTTGTGTCCGAAATCGCGTGCAGCCGGACGCGGTCCGGGCGCCGCCGTCAGGTCGCGGCGCTGCTGGCCACCGGCTCGCTGCTGGTGTCCTGCTCCGCCCTGGCCAGCGGGATCGTTACGGCGCTGGGCGTCGAGCAGGTGTCCGCGCCGGAGCAGATCGTGTACGCCGCCGATGTCGAGGCTGATCCAGTGCCCTACCTCGCCGCCACCGGCAGCGAGGACAGCAATGCCGGCGCCTACGCCGACGGCGACAACGCGCTGGCCGCAGGCGAGGCGAGCGCCGCGGTCGGGGAAGGCACGACCGCGCTTGGCGCCGGCAGCGTGGCCTACGCCAACCGCGCCACCGCGGTGGGCAATGAAGCGCTGGCCATCGCCGACTCGAGCACCGCGATCGGCGGCATGCTGGACATCGACTACCAGTCGCAGAACCCGTATGGCGTAGTGCTGTTCCAGCAGACCGCCGCCACCGGCGTGGCGTCCACGGCGCTGGGCGCCGGCGCGCAGGCCGAAGGTGACTTTGCCACTGCCGGGGGCGCCGGCGCCCTGGGCAGCGGCAAATCCAGCGTGGCGATCGGCGGCATTGCCGACGATCTGGAGGACCAGATCGGGGAAGGTTTTGCCGGCCAGCTGCTGCAGAACACGCAGGCCACCGGTCGCCTTTCGGTGGCCGTCGGCGGCGGCGCGCAGTCCACCGCCTATGCAGCAATCTCCATGGGCGGGCTGGCCAGTGCCAGCGCTATCCGCTCCACCGCGATCGGCTACCGCGCGGTGGCCAGCGCGTATGACGCCATAGCCGTCGGTGACCGGGCCCAGGCTCTGGGCGAGTTCTCCAATGCGTTCGGTTCGGGCGCACTGGCCCTGCACGACCTGACCGTGGCCGTGGGCAGCAATGCCCGGGCGGGCGCGCTCAACACCACGGCCCTGGGCGCCAACGCGCTGGCCCTGATCGAGGGCGCCACCGCAGTCGGTTATGGCGCCTGGGCCGCCGGCAAAGGCAGCGTGGTGGTCGGTGACGGCATGACCTGGAATGGCGATTTCTGGGGGGATACACCGCGGCTGTTCACCAACAGCGTGGCGATCGGCACGGATTCGGATGTGTGGGGCAGCGAGTCGGTGGCGATCGGCGGCGGTGCAACCGTGGGCGACCCGTCGTTCGTCGACGGCGTGACCCACCCCGTCGACCGCGCGGTGGCGCTCGGTGCAGGCTCTTACGCCGATCGTGACAACACCATCTCGGTGGGACGCGCAGGCAGCGAACGCCAGATCGTCAACGTGGCGGCCGGTACGGCGGCAACCGATGCGGTCAACAAGGCACAGCTGGATGCGGTGTCGGGTGCGCTCGGCAATTTCGCCGACAGTTTCGCAGCCATCGATGTGCAGATCGGCAGGCTGACCACCCGACTGGATGACATCGAGGCGGACGTCGGTGCAGGTCATGGCCGCAACGATCAGGTCGCCGTGGGAGGCGATTCCGCAGCCCAGGCGGGCGAAGGGACCAACGCCGTGGCAGTGGGATCCGGGGCGACCGCCAACGCGGACAACAGCGTGGCGCTGGGCGCCGGCGCCTACGCCCATGGACCCAACGACACGGCGTTGGGCGGCAACGCGCGGGTCAATGCCGACGGCAGCACGGCCGTCGGTGCCAACAGCCGCATCAGTGCCCAGGCCAGCAACGCCGTGGCCCTGGGTGAGTCGGCCTCCGTCAGCAGCGCTTCCGGCACCGCACTCGGCCAAGGTGCCAGCGTCACCGCCGACAACGCCGTCGCATTGGGGCGCGGCTCGGTCGCCGATCGCGCCGACACGGTGTCGGTCGGTGCCAGCGGTGCGGAGCGCCAGATCACCCATGTGGCCGCCGGTACCCAGGCGACCGATGCGGCGAACGTGGGCCAGCTCAATGCCGGTGTCAACGCGGCGAAATCCTATACCGATGCACGGTTCACCGCATTGAACGATTCCTTCGAAACCTATCGTACGGACGTGGACCGCCGCCTCAGCTCGGTTGATCGCCGCCTGGACCGCCAGGGCGCGATGAGCGCGGCGATGCTGAACATGGCGACCAACGCCGCAGGCACCCGCAGCGAACGCGGGCGCATCGCGGTCGGTGCGGGCTTCCAGAGCGGCGAGCAGGCGCTGTCGGTGGGCTATGCACGGAAGATCGGGGAACGCGGCTCCTTCAGTCTGGGCGGGGCCTTCAGTGGTGGCGAATCCTCCGCAGGCGTGGGCTTCGGCATCGACCTGTGACAGAGCGACACCGACCACTCCCGCTCCGACGCGCTTCACCCTTTTCCTGGAGACCCACCATGTCCATCCACACCTCACTGGCCGCTGCAATCGCTTCGGTGTTGATCACCACCAGCGCCGCCCATGCCGCACCACGCCTGGATACCAGCAAGGTGATCAAGCGCAACGTGGCTGCCGCCACATCGACCGCCCAGCCGTCGGTCGGCCAGCGCTTCATCGTCAAGACCACCGGCACCACCACCCAGTCACGCATCCTGTTGACGCAGTCGCTCGCCAGCTCGGCGCAGCGTTCAGGCATCACCACGGCGGCTGCGGCAACGGCACGCGCAGCCGCCCGTCCGGCCGCCCGGGCCAGTGTCCTGCGCAACATGGCCGTACCTGGCTGGTACGTGGTGCAGACCTCACGCCGGCTCAACTCCGCCGAGACGGCAGCCTTCGTCCGCGAGCTGGCGGCCGAACCCGGCGTGACGTCGGTCGAAGTGGACCGGCTCTACCAGGCGCTCGACACCGGGCGCGGCATGGTGCAGCCGAAACTGATCCCGAATGATCCTCAATATGCCCAGCTGCAGTGGAACTTCCACGATCAGACAGGTGGAGTACGCGCCGACCAGGCGTGGGACATCTCCACCGGCGCAGGCGTCGTGGTGGCGGTGATCGACACCGGCGTCGTGGAAAACACGCCCGACCTGAAGGACAACGTGCTGCCGGGCTATGACATGATCTCCGACCGCTTGATCTCCCGTCGCGACACCGACGCCCGCGTCGCCGGTGGCTGGGACCAGGGCGATTGGATGGAAGCCAATTACTGCACCGCGCTGGGCGCGCCTCCGCACGCCGCCCGCGACAGCTCCTGGCACGGCACCCACGTCTCCGGTACCGTCGCGCAGCAGACCAACAACGGTGTCGGTCTGGCCGGTCTGGCCCACAACGCCAGGATTCTGCCGGTGCGTGTGCTGGGTTCGTGTGGCGGGTACGGCAGCGACATTGCCGATGGCATGTTGTGGGCGGTCGGTGCGACCGTTGCCGGCCTGCCGGTCAATGCCAATCCGGCAGAAGTGCTCAACATGAGCCTGGGCAGCAATGGGCCCGACGCCTGCCCGCAGATCTACCAGGACGCCATCGACGAAGTGAACCGACGCGGCGCGATGGTGGTGGTGGCAGCCGGCAACTCCAACGCCGATGCCGGCACCTACACGATGTCCTCCTGCAAGGATGTGATCAGCGTCGGCGCCACGCGTGTCACCGGCGGCAAGGCCAGCTACTCCAGCTGGGGCAACCGGGTGGATCTGTCCGCGCCGGGTGGCGGTGGAGGTGTAGATGGAGATCCGAACGGCTACATCTTCCAGATCGTCAACACGGGCACCACCCGCCCCACGACCGAGTTCGGCATCGGAGGATATACCGGTACCTCGATGGCATCGCCCCATGTGGCCGCCGCAGCAGCGCTGGTCCAGAGCGTGGCCACCACGCCGCTGCGCTGGGACCAGATGCGGGACCTGCTGAAATCCACTGCGCGTCCTTTCCCGGCCAGCATTCCCACCAGCACACCGACGGGCGCGGGAATCCTCGACGCCAATGCACTGGTAACCGCCGCGACCACCGAACCCTGCGATCCCACCGTCGAGAGCTGCACCCCGCCGAATGTGGAACTGAGCAATGCAGTAGAACTGCGCGGGCTGTCAAGCACCTCCGCAGAGCGGACCTACAGTTTCACCGCCCGGGCCGGCACACCGTTGACCATCATGACGCTGGGCGGCAAAGGCGACGTATCGCTGTATGTAGCGGCGCAGCGCGTCCCCAGCGCCTCCGATTACGATGCGAAATCAACCCGACCGACCAATTCGGAGTCGGTGCGGATCGGCTCGCCCTCGGCTGTCACCTACATGATCCGCCTCACGGGAACATATTCCGGGTTGACCCTGGTGGCCCGGCAGTAGGCCTCAAGGGCGGCGCCACTGCGCGCCGCCCGCGATGCCCGGGGTCCTTCGATGGATAGCCTGCCCAGGAAACTCTCCTTGACTGATCGGCGCACGTTGCCGTCCCTCATCGGGGCGGTGACACGCCCCCTGCGGCCGCATGCGTTGTCCAGCCGCCACGGGACCTCCAGCGGGCTGCTGGACAGACAAACCTTCACGATCGACTACACCACACGATCACGCCGGTTGCCGGGCCGATCGCCCGTCGCCGTCCTCGTCGATGTCCTTGACCTGCCGAATGCCGAGCCCTGTCAGGCCTTCGGCATGGCCTCGCTGGAGACGCGGGTCAGGCAGGACGCAGCACGCATCGAGGCCGCCCTGGACGGCCAGGCGGACGTCCACCATATGGGCGGCAGCCGTTTCGCCTTCATCGTGGAGCTGCCCACCCGTGACGCCGTCGAGCGCCTGGTGGAAGCGCTGCACCTGCGCCTGACGCAGCCCAGGGAGGGTGCAGCGCAGCCCCTCCGGCCTCTCGTCCACGTCGGCCTCTGCCAGGCCGAAACCGGCAAGGACAGCGCCGACGACATCATCCGCGGGATGTTCGTGGGACTTCACTGGGCAGTGTCCAGCCAGGTCACCTACTGCTGGTACTCCGCCCCGCGCGATGAAAGTCTGCGGCGCGAGTATCACCTGCTTGCTGGCGCCCGCGACGGCCTGCGCCACGACGAATTCCATCTGCTCTACCAGCCTCGTTTCCGCGGGTCTGATCTCAGTGCGGTGTCAGCGGAGGCGCTGATCCGCTGGGATCATCCTCGGCTTGGCCCGGTCAGCCCTGCCGAATTCATCCCGGTATTCGAACGTAACGCACTGATGGAGAAAGTCACGGAGTGGGTCGTCGACCGAGCGCTGGAGCAGCTGTCATGCTGGAGACGCGACGGCATCACGCTGGGCCTGTCGATCAATCTGTCTGCACGGAATGTGGCCCGTGCCGGCATGGCCGATGCGCTGGTCGCCAGGATCCATGCCGAGGGGCTGCGCTGCAGCGACCTCGAGATCGAGATCACCGAAGGAGAATGGTTGAGGGTGAACTCCGTGCCCGGCGAGCAGCTCAGGCGGATGGCATCGGCGGGAATCCGCCTGGCATTGGACGACTTCGGCAGCGGCTACAGCAACTTCGCATACCTGACCGAACTGCCGATCCACACGCTGAAGCTGGACAAATCGCTGATTGATGGAATCTCGACCGACACGCGGGCCCGCCTGAAAGTCCGTGCCATCATCGGCCTGGCCCATGATCTGGGCTACACCGCCGTCGCTGAGGGGGCTGAAACCGCCGACCAGGTCACCACGCTGCGGGAGCTCGGATGCGACCAGATCCAGGGCTTTGCATTGTGCAGGCCCATCAGTGCGACCGAACTGACCGATAGACTCACTGTTGCACCCCACCTGCTCGAATGAGCCAGGCCTGCACCCGCGGATGGACTGCGCGGCGTGCGTTTGATCCCTTCATGGAAGCCGCCGAGAATCCCGGGGCAGTTGCCTGCTCCTGATCCATCCGAGAAGTCTGCCAGTGGCCAACACAGGTTCCTTTCTGCTTCGCCTTGTTCAGGGAGACCTGACCACTGAAGGAGCGCTGACACGCCTGCACGCAGTGCAAGCAACATGCCGTGCATGCAACCACACCTCGATGCTGAAGGCGGGCGCAGGCCTGACCGATCTGCGCGGCGCAGGGATCCTGGTCTGCCCCTGCTGCCACAACCGGCAGGCGGTCAGCCGCATGCGCTTCGAGGAGTTCGTCAAGCGGTTGCCCCGCGCGGACGCCATCGACCACCGTGCCCCCTCGCTTGCCACCGCTCCCGCGCACCACGCGTCACCGCAGCCGTTCCTGGAACTGGTGGTTGTTCGTGCCGGTGCGGCGCTGTTCGGGATCGATGTTGAATCGGCGGTGGAAATACGTGGTCCGGAGGCTCTGACCCGGGGTACGGACGGCCTATCCAGCGTGTCCGTACGCGGGCAGACGGTGCCCGTCGTGGATCTTGGCCTTGTCACGGGCGGCACCCGCTGCGGTGCCCGCTGCCCGGCGATGCTGCTGGTGCAGGCTGGCGTCCAGCTTGTCGCCCTGGCGCTTGACGAGGTGCTCACCATCGAGAGTGTCCCGCTCGGCCACGTCCACCCCATCAGCAACGATGGGCAGGGATTGCCGCTCTGCAGCCACCGGGTCTGCCTGGCATCCAACCAGGAGGTTGCCCTCATTGATCCGAGCGTCGCTCTCACTCTCCAGCGGCGGCTCGCAGGTTCGCGGACCGATGCAGCGATCTTCCCCGGGAGGTCCGATGAACACTGAGACGCGGGATGCCTTGCTGCGCCTCCAGGGGGCCATGAACCGGATGCATGTCCGTGTGGCGGCACTGGAAGCGGCCACCGTTCTTCTGCTCCGCACGAACGCAGGCAATCTGGACGCGGCCGATGAATTCGAACGCAGCATCCGCCACTACCTCAGCGGCATGGACCTGCACCGGGAACACGTTTTTGCATTCGAGCAGATCGTCGAGCCTTGGCTCGGCATCCTGCGGGATCCGCTGGCCGGCATTCGCTCCCCTCCACCATCGGCCTGAACCGAAGGAGTGTGCGACTCAGCGCGTCTCGTCGGGCCGCCCGCCGATACGATGTCCTTGTGAGTCAACCACTGTTGCCTCCCCGAAGCCCATGGCGCGCACGGGTGCCTCGACACGGGACAGGTCACCCACCACGACCCACGTCAACCTGTCGGCATCCAGCGCGGCAGCAGCGGCCCGGACCTCGTTGAGATCGAGTTGTCGGAGAGCGCTGCTGCGCTGTGTGGTCCAATCGTCTGGCCGGTCGAACCGCACGATGTCTGCGATCTCCGAAGCGACGGCCTCCCGTGTCTCGAAACTGCCCGCCAGACGCCGCACCTGGCTGTCCCGGAAGCGTGCAACCTCGTCCTGTCTGGCAGGCGCCGGTCCGGACGCGTACTCCGCAATCTCACGCTGAATCTCCGCCATGGCCTCCGCCACGCGGTCGGACTGCACCGGCGCCACCACGCGCCAGGGTCGCGCTATCGGGGCATTGGCGGCACTGGAGATCACGCCGTAGGACCAGCCCTTGGCCTCTCGCAGATTCATGTTGAGGCGCGCGCTTGGCGATCCCCCGAGGACGGAATTGGCGACCTCGAAGGCCAACGTCCGGGGGTCTGAACTCGGCGCGACCAGCTGCCCGGCCACCAGGGTGGCCTGCAGAGCGCCAGGGCTGTCGACCAGAAACACCCGTGGCCTCGCCTGCGCGGGCAGGCGGTCGTCGATGCGCACCTCAGGGATCCCACCCGACCCGCGCCAGTCGCCCAGATGCCTCTCAAGGACCGGGATCAGCTCCTGGAGCGTCGTATCCCCGACCACGACAAGCGTGCCCCGCTCCGGTCGGATCCAGGCGCGGTGGAACTCCACGAGGTCATCGCGGCGCAAAGCCTCCACGGAGGCCACGGTGCCGCGTCCGAAGGCTTGCGCGTAGGGGTGATCCAGCCCGAACAGCAATGCAGGGAGAAGGCTCGTGGCCAAGCGTTGCGGGTTGGCCGCGTCCTCTCGAAGGGCGCCCTGCCTGCCCACACGCATGCGCTCCATTGCTGCCGGCTCAAAACGCGGTCGGCGCAACATGTCCGCGTACAGCGCAACCGAATCGTCAAGCGTGTCTCTGAGACCGACCAGGGTCACCGCGCCGCTGCCCACGTCGACACTGGAACCCAGCTCCGCCCCCAGCGATTCAGCGCGCGCCGCGAACGCCAGGGCATCGTAATCCCCTGCCCCCTCCGCCAGCATGCTGAACGCCATGTCTGCCAGACCCGCAGTTGCCGCGGGATCCACCGGGAACTGATACGACATGCGAACAAGCGGGACGTCCTCCCGTCGAGCCAGTATCACGTGGGTGCCGTTCGACAGCGCCGCCCGCTCGATCGCAGGGAATCTCAACTCCGGATAGCTTTCAGGAAACGGCGGCCCTGCGCTGCGATCCACGCCCGGTGCTGCAGCGCGATGGCTTTTGCCTGGGCTTTGCGCGTGGGATACCGCGTCAGCCGGCTCGGCCTCCTCAGCGAACGCAGCGCGGGCACCTGGAATGACCGTTAGGATGTGATCCCCCTGCCCCAGCCAACGGCGAGCGACGCGAACCAGCTGGTCGGGCGCGGCTGCTGCCACCACGTCAGCGGACCGCCGATAACAGCCTGCATCGCCTTCAAATACCTCACAGGCGGCGAGCACTTCTGCCTTGCCGTCCATCCCACCGTTACGCTCGATGCTCTTCACGAACTCGGCCCGCATCGCGGTCCGCGCACGTTGCACCTCATCGAGGGTGGGGCCTTCCTTCAGCAGACGCTGAAGCTCCACCTCGATGGCGGTTTCCACGGCCGACGGGTCGACACCGTCGCGCACGTTGGCGACGATCATGAAGCGCGATCCGAGCTGCCCCCCTGCCTCTGCCGTGACGTCAGTGGCAAGTTGATCGGAGTGCACCAGGCGCTTGCCCAGCCGGGAGGCATTGCCTCCTCCCAGAATGTGAGCCAACACCCGCAGTTGATCAAAGTCCGGCGTCCCACGAGCTGCGATGTTCCATGTGCGGTGAACGCGCGCTTGAGGGACCTGATCGGACAACGTTTCCCGGGTGGTGGAAGCCCGCTTGGCGACGTCCACGGGATCCCTTGTTACGTCGGGCGCCGCTGGGATATGCCCGAAACAGGACTCGACCTTCTTCCTGGCCTCTTCAACGCCGACATCGCCTGACAGCACCAGCACCGCGTTGTTTGGGCCGTACCAGGTCCGGAACCAATCCTGGACGTCGGCAAGTGTGGCCGCCTGCAGATCGCGTGCGGATCCGAAGGTCGAATGATGGTACGGGTGCCCCGGCGGGTAGCTTGAACGGGAAAGCTGCTCCCATACGAGTCCGTAAGGCACGCCACGCCGCTGCAGCTTCTCGTTCTCGACAATGCCCCGTTCGGTATCCAGCGCTTTCTGATCGATGGCACCCAGCAGATGACCCATGCGATCGGACTCCATCCAGAGCGCCAGGTCCAGCGCCGTCGATGGAACCACCTGCATGTAGTTGGTGCGCTCAGGCGTAACCGTGGCATTGACGTCGGTGGCGCCCACGCGTTGCAGCGGGCCGTAGTAGGCGTCGCGGTAATGCTCGGTGCCGCGGAACATCAAATGCTCGAAGAGGTGCGCAAAACCCGTGCGACCGGCAGGCTCATCGCCGGATCCGACCTGATACCACACGTGGACAGCCACGATGGGGGCCTTCCGGTCGGTGTGCACGATGACACGCAGCCCATTGGGGAGCGTGAAGCGCTCGAAGGGGATGTCCATCGCGTGCGGGGCTGCAGCCGGAGCGTGCGACCCCGCTTCCATGTCGCGCGCAGCCACTGGCACCGTGAAAGTGCCCACTGCCAGCACCGTCCAAAGCAGCCTCTTCGCACCACCTACGAAAGCGCTCATGCGTCCATCCCCCGCCCAGTCGTTGCCCACCCGCAAGCCCTGCAACACCACGTTGGCCCACCGGAGTTGTCTGGGGCTGCCAAGGTCCATTCCAGAAAAGCAGGCCTCACCCCTGCCTCGCCGCGCGCAGTGCCCCAACTGCTGATCCGATCTTAACGCCCAAACTGCCCGCAATGCCTGGAGACCATCGCTTGATACTCCGCCATGGGCGCCAGGCCCATTCGAGCGCGACGCTCGTCAAGCGTCTCAGGTGCTTCAACCGCACGTGGCTCCCAACGCCCCGGGTCTGCACAACGCCCCTGCGTTCCATAGCGCTGGGGGTCGTGGGTGCGGTCCCAGAGGTAGGCGTAATTGGACGCTTTGACCTGCCCCGTCGCTACCAAGGGCTCCATGGCTTCCGCAACAGAGCGCTGGAACGCCGGATCCTTGTCGGCATGCTGGGCCAGCAGCCAGGCCGCGTCCGCCCCGTCCTGGCCCACCTGCGCCACGGTCGGCCAGCCATGGGCCGCAACGATCGCCTTCAGCCGAGCGGTATGCACCGCATCGACGGCACTGAGCACCCTCTCCTCGCCCTCCGTGGTCAGCGGAAGGTCCCGGACCGCCTGATCGGCATCCTTCATCCGCAGGAGCTCGCCGCGCAGCTCCGGGTCAGCAGGCGTCCCACCGCTGGCTCCCAGCGGCGCGAAGAGGATCGCAATCACCCACAATGGACCGAATCGCCGCGTCACAGCTCCACCTCCTGCGTGATGTGTCAGCCGATGATGCCCAGTTGGCAGATTTGCCGGTAGGTCAGCTTAAACTTGATGCGTCGGCGGCGCCGGGCATCTGCCTGCGTCGCAACAACCGTATCCATGGTCGATCCGCTGTGTGCCTGTCGCGCCATCAATGTGATCCTGTTTGAGTCACTGCCGCCGGCGTGGCCCCGGATCGACCGCTACAACCGGTAGGAAGCTCTCTTGCAAACCACTGATTCAAAAGCGAAACCGTCTGCATCGAAGGCCAGTGCAGAGCACACGCCCCTCATGAAGCAGTTCTTCGCAGCGAAGTCCGAGTACCCGGATCTGCTGCTGTTCTTCCGCATGGGCGACTTCTACGAGCTGTTCTACGACGATGCACGCAAGGCTGCACGCCTGCTCGACATCACCCTGACCCAGCGCGGCAGTTCCGGCGGCGCCCCGATTCCGATGGCCGGTGTGCCCGTGCATGCCTACGAGGGCTACCTGGCACGCCTGGTGGCGCTGGGCGAATCCGTGGCGATCTGCGAGCAGATCGGCGACCCGGCCCTGGCCAAGGGGCTGGTCGAGCGCAAGGTGGTCCGCATCGTCACCCCCGGTACGGTCACCGACGAAGCACTGCTCGACGAACGCCGCGACACCCTGCTGATGGCCCTGTCGCGCACCCGGCAGGGCTACGGCCTGGCCTGGGCCGACCTCGCCGGTGGCCGCTTCCTGGTCAACGAAGTCGACACCGACGACGCGCTGGAAGCCGAGCTGGCGCGCCTGGAGCCGGCCGAGCTGCTGGTGCCGGACGAGGAGAACTGGCCGGACTTCCTGCGCCAGCGCAGCGGTGTGCGTCGCCGCGCGCCATGGCTGTTCGATGCGGACAGCGGTCGTCGGCAGCTGCTGGCCTTCTTCAAGCTGCATGACCTGAGCGGCTTCGGCATCGACGACAAGCCACGCGCCACGGCCGCCGCAGGCGCCCTGCTCGGCTATGTCGAAGAAACCCAGAAGCAGCGCCTGCCGCACCTGACCTCGATCGCGATGGAAACCGCCGGCGAGGCGATCGCCATGAACGCTGCGACCCGCCGCCACCTGGAGCTGGATACGCGGGTCGACGGCGATACCCGCAACACCCTGCTGGGCGTGCTCGACAGCACCGTCACGCCGATGGGCGGCCGCCTGCTGCGTCGCTGGCTGCATCGCCCGTTGCGCCTGCGCGAGGTGCTGGTACAGCGCCACCATGCGGTAGCGACGCTGATCGATCGCGGCAGCGATGGCGACATCCGCGAACAGTTCCGTCGCCTGGGTGACCTCGAGCGCATCCTCACCCGCGTCGCCCTGCGCTCGGCACGCCCCCGCGATTTCTCGACACTGCGCGATGGCCTGGGCCTGTTGCCTGCGGTGCGCGACGTGCTGGCGCCACTGGACTCGCCACGCCTGCAGGCGCTGTACGCCGCGCTGGGCGAGCATGACGACTGCGCGCAGCTGCTCGCGCGTGCCATCGCTGAAATGCCGCCGCTGAAGCTCAGCGATGGCGGCGTGCTGGCCGATGACTTCGACGAGGAGCTGGATGAGCTGCGACGCCTCTCCACGAACGCCGACCAGTTCCTGGTCGACCTTGAGCGGCGCGAGCGCGAAAGCAGCGGCATTGCCACACTGAAGGTCGGCTACAACCGTGTGCACGGCTATTACATCGAGATCAGCAAGGGCCAGGCCGACCGCGCACCGGTGCACTACACGCGCCGCCAGACCCTCACCAACGCCGAGCGCTACATCACCGAAGAACTGAAGGCGTTCGAGGACAAGGTACTGTCCGCGCGCGACCGCTCGCTGTCGCGCGAGAAGTTCCTGTATGAGCAGCTGCTGGACACGCTGGGTGCACAGCTGGAGCCGCTGAAGCAGTGTGCCGCCGCGTTGAGCGAACTGGATGTGCTGGCCGCATTCGCCGAGCGCGCGCAGGCACTGGACTGGTCGCGCCCGGAACTGGAAACGGCACCCTGCCTGAAGATCGAGCGCGGCCGTCACCCTGTCGTGGAAGCCGTGCGCGAGCAGCCCTTCGAGCCGAACGATCTGGACCTGCACCCGGACCGCCGGATGCTGGTCATCACCGGCCCGAACATGGGCGGTAAATCCACCTACATGCGGCAGAATGCACTGATCGTGCTTCTGGCCCACATCGGCTCCTTCGTACCGGCCAGCCGCGCCGTGATCGGCCCGATCGACCGCATCCTGACCCGCATCGGCGCCGGCGACGATCTCGCCCGCGGGCAGTCGACCTTCATGGTCGAAATGGCCGAGACCAGCTACATCCTGCATCACGCCAGCCCACATTCGCTGGTGCTGATGGATGAGATCGGCCGCGGCACCTCCACCTATGACGGCCTTGCCCTGGCCGACGCGGTGGCCCGCCACCTCGCCTACGAGAACCGTTGCTACACGCTGTTCGCCACCCACTACTTCGAGCTGACCGCGCTGGCCGACGAGCAGCACGAGGGCGGCCGCAGCGGTATCGCCAACGTGCACCTGGATGCGGTCGAGCATGGCGAAGCGCTGGTGTTCATGCACGCTGTGAAAGACGGCCCGGCCAACCGCAGCTTCGGACTGCAGGTGGCCGCGCTGGCCGGCCTGCCTCGATCGACCGTGGCACAGGCGCGGCGGCGCCTGGCCGAACTGGAACAACGGGGCAGCGAGAGCCACGCGGCGGAGCTGGCCCCTCAGGCGCTGGATGCCCCGCAGCAGTTCGGCCTGTTCAATGCCCCGTCCAGCAAGGCGCAGGAGGCGCTGGCCGCCATCGATCCGGACGAACTGACGCCCAAACAGGCGCTGGAAGCGCTGTATCGGCTGAAGTCACTGCTGTAACCGGCATGGGACCGGCGCAACGCCGGCCGCCCTCCCGCCCCCGGTCAGAGCGAGCCTGCGCCCGGCAGCCTTCGCATTTCCGTCGTGCAGGCGGCGTTATGCTCGGGCGGTCCTTCCTTCACAGAACGGAGACCGCCATGAACACCGAATCCCTCGCCGCATCCCTCTTCCAGCAGCTGCAGCAGGGGCAGGGCCTGCAGCAGGTTTCCCAGCAGCTCGGCCTGGACAGCAGCCAGACCACCCAGGCGGTGGGCAGCGCCTTGCCGCTGCTGCTGGGCGCAATGGGCCAGAACGCCAGCGAGCCGCAGGGCGCGCAGTCCCTGCTCAATGCGCTGCAGCGTGACCATCTGGGCAGTGGTGGGGGTGGCGGCTTCGACCTCGGCAGCATCCTCGGCGCAGTGATGGGGGGCGGTGGCAGCGGCGCCACCGATGGGGCCGGCATCCTCGGCCACATCTTCGGTGGCCAGCAGCCGCAGGCCGCGCAGGTGCTTGGCCAGAAGACCGGTCTGGACAGCGGCACCTCCGGCAAGCTGCTGGCGATCCTTGCGCCCATCGTCATGTCCTTCCTGGCCCAGCGCTTCGCCCAGCAGGGCAACGCCAGCGAACTCAGCAGCGCCCTCGGCCAGGAGGCGCAGCAGTCCGGCGGCATCGGCAGCATGCTGGGCGGTGTGCTCGATCAGGACGGCGACGGCCAGTTCGGGGCCAGCGACCTGCTGAAGCTCGGCTCGGGGTTGCTCAAGCGCTGATCGCACACACCCGTACAAGCCCCGGACCTAATAGACAGCCACTATCGCATTGGTTGAATCAATCGAATTTACCGATCCACAGGCGCCACCTAATGTGGGTCGGGCCTCCCCCGATTCCACCTTTCGCCAGTCCACAGGTAGAGACCCATGAAAAGCGAAGCGAAGTGCCCCTTCAACCATGCCGTCGTCGGTGACGCGACGACCAACCGCGACTGGTGGCCGAACCAGCTACGCGTGGACCTGCTCAACCAGCATTCCGCGCGCTCCAACCCGCTCGATGCCGGCTTTGATTACGCATCGGCGTTCAAGAGCCTGGACTATGCCGCGCTGAAGGCAGACCTGAAAGCACTGATGACGGACTCGCAGGACTGGTGGCCGGCCGATTTCGGTCACTACGGCGGCCTGTTCATCCGCATGGCGTGGCACAGCGCCGGCACCTATCGCATCGGTGATGGCCGCGGTGGCGGCGGCCGCGGCCAGCAGCGCTTCGCTCCGCTCAACAGCTGGCCGGACAACGTCAGCCTGGACAAGGCGCGACGCCTGCTGTGGCCGATCAAGCAGAAGTACGGCCAGGCCATCTCCTGGGCCGACCTGCTGATCCTGACCGGCAATGTCGCGCTGGAGTCGATGGGCTTCAAGACACTGGGCTTCGCCGGTGGCCGTCCCGATACCTGGGAACCGGATCAGGATGTGTACTGGGGCCGCGAAACCACATGGCTGGGCGGTGACGTGCGCTACAAGCACGGCTCCGAGGGCGTGGTGGAATCCCACGGCGTGCTGGTGTCCGATGACGATGCCGATGGCGACGTGCATTCGCGCAAGCTGGAGAACCCGCTGGCCGCAGTGCAGATGGGCCTGATCTATGTGAATCCCGAGGGCCCCGACGGCAATCCTGACCCGGTACTGGCTGCACATGACATCCGTGACACGTTCGGCCGCATGGCGATGGACGATGAAGAAACGGTGGCGCTGATCGCCGGCGGGCACAGCTTCGGCAAGACCCATGGCGCCGGCCCGGCAGACAACGTCGGCAAGGAGCCTGAAGCGGCCGATCTGGAGAGCCAGGGCCTGGGCTGGGCCAACAGCTTCGGCAGCGGCAAGGGCGGCGACACCATCACCAGTGGCCTGGAAGTCACCTGGACCCGTACTCCAGCGCAGTGGAGCCATGACTTCTTCGAGAACCTGTTCAAGTACGAATGGGAACTGACCAAAAGTCCGGCCGGCGCGCATCAATGGGTGGCCAAGGATGCCGAGGCGGTCATTCCCGATGCGCACGACGCCTCGAAGAAGCACCGCCCGACCATGCTGACCACCGATCTGTCGCTGCGCATGGATCCCGCCTACGAAAAGATCTCGCGCCGCTTCCTGGCCGATCCGCAGGCGTTTGCCGATGCGTTCGCGCGCGCCTGGTTCAAGCTGACCCATCGCGACATGGGGCCGCGCGCGCGCTATCTGGGGCCGGAAGTGCCGGCCGAAGAGTTCATCTGGCAGGATCCGCTGCCGGCCGCAAAGCACCCGCTCATCGATGCCAGGGATGTGGCCACCCTGAAGCAGGCGATCGCCGCAAGCGGCCTGAGCGTCCCTGAACTGGTCTCCACGGCCTGGGCATCGGCCTCCACCTTCCGTGGCTCGGACAAGCGGGGCGGCGCCAATGGTGCGCGCATCCGCCTGGCACCGCAGAAGGACTGGCCGGTAAACCAGCCCACCCGTCTGGCCAAGGTGCTGGCCGCGCTGGAAAAGGTGCAGAGCGGGTTCAATGCCGGCAGTGAAAGGCAGGTGTCGCTGGCCGACCTGATCGTACTGGCCGGTGGCGTGGGCATCGAACAGGCCGCCAAGGCCGGTGGGTACAACATCAGCGTACCGTTCACTCCGGGCCGTACCGACGCCAGCCAGGAGCAGACCGACGTGGAATCGTTCGCGGTGCTGGAACCGGCGGCCGATGGATTCCGCAACTACCTCAAGGGCGCCTACAGCGTTCCGGGCGAAGCGCTGCTGATCGACCGGGCGCAACTGCTGACGCTGACCGCCCCGGAGCTGACCGTGCTGGTCGGTGGCCTGCGTGTACTGGGTGCCAATGCCGATGGCAGCGCGCACGGCGTCTTCACCGATCGGCCCGGGACACTCAGCAACGACTTCTTCGTCAACCTGCTGGACATGGGCACGCAGTGGAAGGCCACCGGTCGTGAAACGTACGAAGGCCGCAGCCGCAACGACGGCGCCGCACGCTGGACCGCCACCCGTGCTGATCTGGTATTTGGATCCAATGCGGTGCTGCGTGCGCTGGCAGAGGTCTATGGCAGTGCAGACGGCGAGAAGAAGTTCGTGCAGGACTTCGTCGCGGCGTGGACCCGGGTGATGGAGCTGGACCGCTACGACCTGCACGGCTGATCACCGGCAGGCCCGGCGCTGCTGTCGGAAGGCCCACCGGGCATGGCCCGGCGCTACCACTGAAGGGCTCGCCGGGCATGGCCCGGCGCTGCCTTGGGGGCGTTCGCGTTACAGCGCGTCGATGTCGCCCAGCGCGCGGATCAGACGCCGCGCGCGCTTGTCCGGCTTGTGCTCCGGTGGCTGGAAGCCGTCGCGCGCGGCGATGCGCAGTGCGCGCTGCTCGGCGCGCCGTGCCTTCGAGGCCTCGCTCTCGGCATACAGCTGGTGCGCGACCGGGGCAGGCCCGCGCTGGTCGCTCAGGCCCATCACCTGGATCTCGAAATGCTCCTCGCCGCGATCGACCTGCAGGTGCTCACCCACGCGCACCGCGCGCGAGGACTTCGGTCGCTGACCGGCCACGCTGACCTTGCCGGTTTCGATGGCCTGCTTGGCCAGGCTGCGGGTCTTGAAGAAACGGGCCGCCCACAACCAGATGTCCAGGCGGACACTGGGCGACAGCGGGGAAAGCTCAGGCATCGGCAGGTACTACTCCGTTCGCTTGTTCAGGGGGCGCGGATTGTCGGGGTCGGTGCGGCAGCCGCTGCCCCCGATCAGGGTCGGTGCTCCGGCAGCGAGATCCTGGCGCTGGCTGCCGACCAGACATTCGGGGCGGTCGGTCGGCCGCACCTGGGTATCGCCCAGCCGGTCTCCCGACGAACATGCGGCCAACAGGCCGCCAATCAAGGCCAACGTCATCGACCTCACCTGCTGTCGTTGATGCATTGCCACATCCCGCGAACCGGCTTGGTGCTAGTGTGCGCCTCCCGGGATTCGATCACCAGCCCATGGCCAAAGCGCCGCTTGACCTGACCGCCGGCCCGATCGGCCGCAATCTCCTGCTGTTCTCGCTGCCGATCCTGGCGGGCAACATCGCGCAGTCGCTGAACGGTTCGGTGAACGCGGTATGGGTCGGGCGCTTCCTCGGCGAAGCGGCACTGACTGCCACCGCGAACGCCAACAACATCATGTTCTTCCTGATCGGTTCGGTGTTCGGCTTCGGCATGGCCTCCACCATCCTGATCGGCCAGGCCATCGGTGCACGGGATATCGCCCAGGCACGGCGCGTGGTCGGCACCAGTGCCACGTTCTTCATCGGCCTGTCGGCGATCATCGCCATCGCCGGCTGGTTCATGGCCCATCCGCTGCTGGCGGCGATGGGCACGCCGGCGGCCTCGCTGCCACTGGCCGAGGCCTATCTGCGCATCATCTTCCTGGCAATGCCGACGTTGTATGCCTTTGCCTTCCTCAGCGCCGCGCTGCGCGGTGCCGGTGACTCGCGTACGCCGTTCCGCTTCCTGCTGCTGTCGGTGGTGCTGGACATCGCATTGAATCCGGTACTGATCTTCGGCATGGGTCCGTTCCCGGAGCTGGGCATCGCCGGTTCGGCCTGGGCCACGCTGGTGTCGCAGACCCTCTCGCTGGGCGGCCTGCTGCTGTACATGCGGCACAAGCGCCACACGCTGTGGCTGGGTCGCGCCGACATGCGCCTGTTCAAGCTGGACCTGACCATCCTCAAGGCACTGGTGGTCAAAGGCGTGCCGATGGGCCTGCAGATGGTACTGATCTCGCTGTCGGTGATCCTGCTGATGACCATGGTCAACCAGTACGGCACCGAAACCGCAGCGGCCTATGGCGCCTCGCTGCAATTGTGGAACTACGTGCAGATGCCGGCGATGGCGATCGGCGCGGCCTGTTCCACGATGGCCGCACAGAACGTGGGTGCCCAGCAGTGGGATCGCGTCCGCGGCACCGCACGCAAGGGCGTGCTGTTCAATTTCCTGCTGACCGGTGCGTTGATCCTGCCGCTGGTGCTGCTGGACCAATACTCGCTGGCCCTGTTCCTGCCGCAGGGCAGCGAGTCGCTGCAGATCGCGCGCCACCTCAACCATGTGGTGGTCGGCTCGTTCCTGTTCTTCGGCGTGAGCTTCGTGATTTCCGGCGTGGTGCGCTCGACGGGTGCGGTGATTCCACCGCTGCTGATCCTGGCCGCGTCACTGTGGGGCGTGCGCGTTCCGTTCGCCGAACTGCTGCAGCCCTATTGGGGCGCAGATGCGATCTGGTGGAGTTTCCCGGTCAGTTCTCTGGTGTCGATGCTGCTGTCGCTGGCGTACTACCGCTGGGGGGGATGGCGCAAGGCGAAGATGATCAGCACACCCGCGAAGGCCGAGGCGATTGCCACACCGTCGGAGATTCCCGCCTGCCCGCCGTCACCGGTGGCGGACCCGGATGCCGTGACCCGGTAGCGCCGGGCATGGCCCGGCGCTACCGCTTGTTCTTCGCGGCGTTGTGCTTGGCCGCCGCGCGCATCAGGGTCTTGAACGCCATGGCATCGGGCATGGTGCCTTCATGGATGTCGATCGCGCGCCGCGTGTTGCCTTCCAGGCTGGCGTTGAACAGGCGCTTCGGGTCCGGCAAGGCCGCCCCTTGGGCGAAGGTCAGCTTCACTGCCTGCTTGTAGGTCTCACCGGTGCACAGGATGCCGTGATGCTCCCATACCGGTGTGCCCCGCCATTTCCAGGTTTCCTGCACCTCCGGCAGCGCTTCATGGATCAGCGCCCGAACGCGTGCCAGCGTTTCACCGCGCCAGTCACCCAGTTCCGCGATGCGCGCATCGATCAGTGCGGCCGCGGGTGTTCCGGCGTCGTCGGGGTTCGGTGCATGCGTGGTCATCGTGTGCTCTCGTCGGCGGAACGTCCGGAATGGCGGGCTTACATGCGTTCGCCGGGCAATGCAGCGGCCTGGCGGACCCACTCGAGGAACTGCGCTTCATCCAGCATGCCCTCCTGCGTGATGTGCAGGTAGCGGGTATCGGCGCTTCTGGACGGCTCCGGTGGCATCGGTTGCAGGGCCGCGCCGCGGAAGAACGCAACCTTGATGTAACGGGCGAAGCAATGGAAGCTGAGGAACCAGCCGGCATCGGCGGCCACCGCGTACATCGGCGAGTTCCACTTCACCGCCTTGTGCACGCCGGGCACGGCTTGGCCGATCAGTGCGTCGAGGCGTGCGCCGATGGGCTGCTTCCAGTCCGGCATGGCGGCGATGTACGCCTGCACCGGCGCATCACCCTCGCCCTTGGCGATCTGCGGATTTCCCCCGGACAGGAGCCTGGGTGCAGTGGAAGGTGCGGCTCGCTTGGAAGGCATCGCACGGCGCATGCATGGGAATGAAGCCGCAGACTAGCGCCATCGGCAGCCTGCGGTCACGGCGCACTGCGCCATCGCTTCAGTCCGCCAGCGAGGCCAGGAACTGGCGCCATTCGGGCAGCTGTCGTTGGCGTTGAAGCGAGCGCATCAGGAGCGCCATCACCACACCGAACAGGCCGCCCGCCAGCAATCCGGCACCCAGCAGCAGGCCGAGTGGACGCTCACCGCCCTGCCACAGCAGCAGCCACATCAGGGCGCACCAGAACAGGCCGAACAGCAGCCCCTGCACCAGCGCGTTGATGCGGAAACCGGCCAGGATCGGCGGCGGCACAGCGACGCCCATCCGCCACAGCATCCGATGCAGCAACGGTGCGGACTGCGCGCGCGGCAGCCCCTTGTCGTCCAGCAGACGAAGCGCCGCGCGGATGCGGTCGGGATAGCGCAGGTCGTTCTTGTTCATCGCACGAACCTAGCGGATGCAGGAGCACAAACGCAAACGGCCGCCCGAAGGCGGCCGTCGCGGCAACAACCGGAGTTGTCTATCAGGCCTTTTCGGCCAGACGGGCAGCCTTGGCCTGCGCAGCGGCAGCCAGGTCTTCCTTGATGCGGGCAGCCTTGCCTTCCAGGCCACGCAGGTAGTACAGCTTGCCGGCGCGGACCTTGCCGCGGCGCTTCACTTCGACCGAGTCGATGATGGCGCTGTGGGTCTGGAAGACGCGCTCGACGCCGTAGCCGTGCGAGATCTTGCGGACGGTGAACGAGGAGTTCAGGCCGGCATTCTTGGTGCCGATCACAACGCCTTCGTAGGCCTGCACGCGCTCACGGTTGCCTTCCTTCACCTTCACGTTGACGACAACGGTGTCGCCCTGGCTGAACTTCGGCAGTTCGCGGGTGATCTGGGCGGATTCGAATTCCGCGACGATGGACTTGTTCAGCTTGCTCATGGGTTACACCGATTCTTGTTCGGGTGGGCGTGTCGATTCGACAACATAGGCTCATGCAGTCACCGGACTGTGCTGCACGTTTGTTTTGGGTACTGCGCACGCCAGCCGGGGCCGGCGGGAATTGGCCATGATAGCCGATAACGCCAGCCCTGCGCTAGGGGCTGGCCTTTTGTTTCCGGGCCTGACGGCCCTGCTCCAGCAGTTTGCGGTCGGTCTTGCCCAGCGCCTGTTCATCCAGCAGGTCCGGGCGCCGCTGGGCGGTACGGACCAGGGACTGCTGGCGGCGCCAGGCGGCGATGGCCGCGTGGTTGCCCGAGCGCAGCACCTCCGGCACGTCACCCAGCGGGTGCTGGGCCGGCTGGCTGTAATGCGGGCAGTCGAGCAGGCCGAGGTCGCCCTCGAAGCTGTCCTGTGCCGCCGATTCAGCGTCGTTCAGGGCCCCCTCCTGCAGGCGGGCCACGGCGTCGATGATGACCGCTGCGCCCAGCTCGCCGCCGGACAGCACGTAGTCGCCGAGGGAAATCTCCTCGTCGACATTGGCTTCCAGGAAGCGCTCGTCGATGCCCTCGTAGCGCCCACAGAGCAGGACCATGCGCGGCAGCGCCGCCAGTTCACGGACCTTGGCCTGGGTCAACGGCGCCCCCTGCGGGCTGAGGTAGATCACCCTGGCCGGGGTCGGATCGGCATTGCGGATCGCCTGCAGGCAGGCCTGCAGCGGTTCGATCAGCATCACCATGCCCGGGCCACCGCCGAAGGGACGGTCGTCCACCCGGCGGTAGTTGCCTTCGGCGTAATCACGGGGATTCCAGCCGTGAAGGCTGAACAACCCTTTCTCCTGCGCGCGTCCGACCACGCCCAGTCCAGCAGACTGGGCGAGGAACTCGGGGAACAGGGTGATGACGTCGAAACGCATGCTCAGAACTCGGGATCCCAGTCGACCACGACCAGGTTCGCCTCGAAGTCCACCGAAACGACGAAGTCCGGCAGCACGAACGGGATCATCCGCTCGCGGTCGCCACGGACCACCACCACGTCGTTGGCACCGGTGCTGAACAGGTGCGAGACCTGGCCCAGGGCAACGCCCTCGGTAGTCTTCACGTCCAGGCCTTCCAGGTCGACCCAGTAATACTCATCCGGATTCGGCGGCGGCAGCGCGCTGCGCGGCACGTAGATCTCGGTGCCACGCATGGCTTCGACCGCGTCACGGTCCTCGACGCCGGGGAAACGCGCGACCAGGTGCTTGCCGCTGTCGCGACCACGCACACCTTCAATCGTGGTTTCCACGCCGGACGGACTGCGCACGATCCATGGCTGGTAACGGAAAATGGCGGAACGTGGCTCGGTCCAGGACTCGAGCTTGATCTCGCCGCGCACACCAAAAGCGCCGACAATCCTGCCCAGCAGGATGCGGCGCTCGATATCTTTCATCTGCTTCAACCAGGAGGGCCACGCCGGAGCGTGGCCCGTCAGGATCAGGCCGCAGCGGCCTGGGACTTGGTCGCTTCCTTGATCAGGTTGCGGACCTTGTCGGTCGGCTGGGCGCCGTTCTTGACCCAATGGTCAACGCGGGCCAGATCCAGCTCGATGCGCTTCTCGGCGCCCTGGGCGACCGGGTTGTAGAAGCCAACGCGCTCGATGTTGCGGCCGTCGCGCGCGCTGCGCACGTCGGTGACGATGATGTGGTAGAACGGACGCTTCTTGGCGCCGCCGCGGGTCAGTCGAATCTTGACCATGGTGTGTTTTCCTAATTGCCCAGTCGCCAGGATGGCGAGGTAAGCGGGCGATTATAGCGGCAGAGCGTGACCGAGCCAACCCCATGCGTCACGGTAGCGCCGGGCCATGCCCGGCGGCCGGCAGGCCATGCATCCGTTCAGGAAAGCGGTTGCCACGGCACGCCGGCCAGTACCGCCCTGCCCTGTTCAGCCAACGCCAGCGAGCCGGCCAGGGCCCGCCCATCAATGCTCTGCAGCGCCCAGAGTCCGCTGGCGTTGCAGGCAAACGCAGCCTGCACTCCATGCAGGGCGCCTGCCGGCAGGGGCCGGCACACCTGCGGTCCGTTCCAATGCGCACGCAGCAGGGCCTCTGCGGTACCCCGCAGCGCGGCGGCGCGTGGCCAGATCAGCTGGTGCCCATCATGCACGGCCACGTTCCAGGTCGTGCCCTCGCTGACGTGCCCCTGCGTGTCCACGAAAAGCGCGTCGTCAAACCCGTCGGCCATCGCCGCGCGCCGCTGCGCGAACAGGCCGAACGTGCCGACGTGCTTGATCTGCGGCAGCTCCCGCTGCCAGGTGACGCTGCGCACGCGCCGCGGCGCGGACAGCGATACCGGCGCGGATACCGCCACCAGCACATCGACCGCCACGCGGGCCAGTGGATCGCGGAAGTCGAAGTGACGCGAGAACACCGTCACCCGCAGCGAGGCGTCGGCAAGACCGGCCCTCTGCAGCGCCTGCGCCATCCAGCCGCGCACCTGCGCCGTGTCCAGCTCGCTGCCGAACAGTTCACGTGTGGCCTGCGACAGTCGAGCCAGATGCAGGTCCAATCCCTGCACTGCTCCGCCACGCACCTGCAGCGAGGTGAAGTGACCGTAATTCACCAGCGCCGGCAGCAGATCCTCCACCTGCGCCGGCTGGCCGTTGCAGGTCAGCATCATCGCAGCAGCGCCTGCGCCTGTTCCCACATGCCGCGCAGCACGTCGGCGGCCGGCTGGGCCGGCGCCATCCACGCCGCTTGCCCGGCCCAGGCCTGCATCGCCGCCAGCCGGTTCTCGCGTGTGGCCTGCGCGCGCATCGGCCCGGTCAGTCCACGCTGTACCGGGTACGGGCGCGGAGCCGGCGCACCGGCCGCCGCAGCGGCGCGTACATAGGGCGTTGCCAGGCCGCGGCCCAGTCGGCCACTGAACGCACGCGTCGGCCAGGTATCCTCCGGTTCCGTGTTCGCCAGCGCGTCGGCCCAGGCCGGCGCCAGTGCTGCCTCCGGTGTGCGCAGGAACGCGGTGCCGATCTGCACCGCGCTGGCACCCAGCGTCAATGCCGCGGCGATGCCACGCCCGTCGGCAATGCCACCGGCCGCGATCACCGGAATTTGAAGATGGTCCGCAAGCCGCGGCAGCAGTGCGAACAGGCCGACCAACTGGCGTTCGGCCAGCGCCGGATCGAAGGCCCCGCGATGGCCACCGGCTTCAGCCCCCTGTGCCACCACCGCATCGGCCCCGGCGTCCTGTGCAGCCCGCGCTTCGGCCAGCGTGGTGGCACAGGCGATCCAGGCAATGCCGGCGTCCTTCAACCGCTGCACATGCGCGGGGGAAAGCACGCCCATGATGGTCGAGGCCACCGCCGGGCGCGCGGCCAGCAACGCAGCGAACTGGTCCTCGAAATCGGCTGGCGTGGCATCGGCCGCACTGGCCGGCACCTCCGGTCCCCACTGCGCGAGGAAGGCACGGCTGGCGGATTCGGCGACCACGTCGCGCGTCGGCGCCGGGTCCGGCAACCAAAGGTTCACCTGCGCCGGGCCGGTGGAGATGGCCCGGAACTCATCCATCCACCGCCCGATATCGGCGGCCGAGGAGAGCACCGCGCCCATTGCGCCCATGCTGCCGGCATTGGCCAGCGCCGCCGACAACGGCACCGGACAGGCACCGGCCATGGGGGAGAGGAGGATCGGAAGCTGCAATGAAAAACGCCGACAGAAGGCGTCGGCGCGTTCAAGAATCGGCGATGCGTTCACGCGACATACCTGCGGGAGAGGTCGCCGCCCAGCATACGCCAGTCGTTGCAGGCGGGGTCGGATCCGAACAGGTTCCGCCCCCGATGTTGATCAACGGAACGGCATGCCGCGGCCACCCATGGCGCCCATCATGCCCTTCATGCTGCGCATCATGCCCTTCATGCCGCCGCCGGCCATTTTGCTCATCATCTTTTCCATCTGCATGTACTGCTTCATGAGCTTGTTGACGTCGGCCGGAGTCACGCCCGAGCCCTTGGCGATGCGCGCGCGGCGCGAGCCGTTGAGCAGGTTCGGGTTGCGCCGTTCCTTCTTGGTCATCGAACTGATGATGGCGATCATGCGGGGCACTTCCTTGCCCTGGCTGACCTGCTGCTTGAGGTGGTCCGGGATGTTGCCCAGGCCCGGCAGCTTGTCCATCAGGCCGCCGATGCCGCCCATGTTCTGCATCTGCTCCAGCTGGTCGCGCATGTCGTTCAGGTCGAACTTCTTGCCCTTGGCGACCTTCTCGGCCAGCTTGGCCGCCTTGTCCTTGTCAACCTGCTGCTCGACCTGCTCGACCAGCGACAGCACATCGCCCATGTCCAGGATGCGGCTGGCGATGCGGTCCGGATGGAACACATCCAGGCCGTCCGGCTTTTCGCTGACACCGACGAACTTGATCGGCTTGCCGGTGATGTAGCGCACACTCAGGGCGGCACCGCCACGGGCGTCACCGTCGGTCTTGGTCAGCACCACGCCGGTCAGCGGCAGCGCATCCCCGAAGGCCTTGGCGGTGTTGGCCGCGTCCTGGCCGGTCATGGCATCGACCACGAACAGAGTCTCGGCCGGGTTGACCGCTGCGTGCAGGGCCTTGATCTCGGCCATCATCGCTTCATCGATGGCCAGGCGGCCGGCGGTATCGACCAGCAGCACGTCGACGAACGACTTGCGCGCATCGTCGATGGCGGCGCGGACGATGGCTTCCGGCTTCTGGTCGGCGCTGGACGGGAAGAACAGCACGCCGACCTGTTCGGCCAGGGTCTTCAGCTGCTCGATCGCCGCAGGACGGTAGACGTCGGCCGAGACCACCATCACCTTCTTCTTGCGCTTTTCCTTCAGGTGCTTGGCCAGCTTGCCCACGGTCGTGGTCTTGCCGGCGCCCTGCAGGCCCGCCATCAGGATGATGGCCGGCGCCGGCACGTTGAGGTTCAGGTCGCTGGCTTCAGCGCCCATCACCGCGGTCAGCTCGTCGCGGACGACCTTGATCAGCGCCTGGCCGGGGGTCAGCGACTTCAACACTTCCTGGCCAACGGCGCGCACCTTGATGCGCTCGATCAGCGCCTGTACCACCGGCAGCGCGACATCGGCCTCGAGCAGCGCGATGCGGACCTCGCGGGTGGCCTCGCGGATGTTCTCCTCGGTCAGGCGGCCACGGCCGCGCAGGCGCTCGATGGTGCCGGAAAGGCGCTGGGTCAGGGACTCGAACATGCGGTGCGACCTGTCTGAAAACGGGGGACAATAAGGCACACAGTATAGCCGGTCCGCCCCTGCTCCCGGGCTGCGACACGGCGGCCGTCGCCAGCACCCCGGGGGTATGCGAAACTGCCACGATGACAATCGTTCTCATCGCCGTCCTGCTCTACCTGGCCGCCAGCGTCCTGCTGGTGCGCGCGCTCGGCCGCGATGGTGCCGTAGGTTCGCCCGCCTGGCTGTGGCCGGCGCTGCCAGCCATCGTGCTGCATGGCGGCTATCACGTGATGGTGGCGATGCGCACGAACGGCGGGCCGGACATGCATTTCTTCGCGGCGCTGTCGCTGGTCGGCCTGGGCATGGCCTGGCTGACGTCGCTGGTGGGTGCACGCGGCCGCATGTCCGCGCTGGGCGTGGTGGTGTTTCCGCTCGCGGCACTGTTGCTGCTGGCCTATCACGGCTATGGCCACGAGCCGAGCAAGGTGCTGGGCTGGCGGTTGGCCAGCCATGCCTGGCTGGCCCTGCTGGCCTACGCCACGCTGAGCATCGCGGCATTGCTGGCGATCATGCTGTGGCTGCAGGAACGCGCGCTGCGCCGCCGCGAATTCCGGCCCTGGCTGCGCGCCCTGCCCCCGCTGGCCGATCTGGAAGCGCTGCTGTTCCGGGTCATCGCGGTGGGCTTCGCCCTGCTCACGCTGACCCTGGTCACCGGCGTCCTGTTCGTCGATGACCTGCTTGCACAGAAGCTGGTGCACAAGACCGTACTGAGCGTGCTGTCGTGGATCGTTTTCGGCGTGCTGCTGATCGGCCGCCGCCGCTACGGCTGGCGCGGGGTGAAGGCGGTGCACTGGACATTGACGGCCATGCTGTTGCTGCTGCTGGCCTTCTTCGGCAGCCAGTTCGCGATCGAGCTGGTGTTCGGACACTCCCGTTGATCGGATGACAGGTCCGCCGGGCATCGCCCGGCGGCGCAGAGCAGTAGCGCCGGGCCATGCCCGGCGAGCGAGGCGTGCCTACAGGCCGTACCGCTCGATCAGGTCCAGATGCGGCTGGCGATCCTGGTCGCAGGCTTCGGCCAGGCGCAGCCAGCACAGCGAATGTGCCCAGCCGGCGGTGGCCTGCTGCAGGAACCGGTGCAGCGCGAGCGGTGCGTGATCCTGAGGCTGGGCGATGGTGAACAGCAGCCCCGGCAGCGTGCCATCCTCGGCCTCCGGGTCGGTCACGGTGTAGTCGGGACGGCTGTGGGCCCAGACTTTCCAGCCCTGCGCCTCCACCGCCTCGACCAAGGCATTCCAGGCGTCCTCACCCGGATGGGCGCCGTCGATCAGCCAGCTGCGGGCGAAGCCGCCACGCTCCAGCACATGCACCTGTGCGTAGGTCGGGATGAAGTGCTCGCGTGCCTCCTCGTCTTCCGGTGCCGGATGCACCAGCGCCGCGTCGAACACCACCCAGTCACCCACCTGCTGGGCGCGGTTGGCCGGCGCGTTCTCGACGATGCGGGCGGTCACCGGGCCACTGCGCCGGGCGTAGTACTCCATCGGCTCGCCCTCTTCCTCGCTGCGGATGATCACCCAGCCCCACGGCTCTTCGACCACACCCTCGGTGCTGGACAGTTCCATGCCGATCGCCGCCGCCGACCGCCGCACGGCGTCCCAGTCATGCGCGGCGCTGGCGGCACTCATGTGGTCCCAATGCGCGGCATTGGGCTCCTCCAGCAGTTCGATCAGCTGCGCGTAGCAGGCCTGGGCATCGCTGAAGCGTCCGGTCTCCATGTACATGCGGGCCAGCGTGCCACGCGCGCCATGCGATCCCGGCGACAGCTCCAGCAGCGCCTTTGCGGCCAGCTCCAACGCCGGCCAGTCGGACACCCGGCGCGCGCGCTGCACCTCGCACCAGTGGGCGAACACCGGCACGCTGTCGCGGAAGACATCCGCCAACCGGCGCAGGCCGGCGTCATCGCCCTGTTCGGCCAGCCACCGCATCAGCGTGTAGGCCGCGGCACCATCGTGCTGCGGATGCGCCGCCACGAAGTCCCACAGCAGTGCGCGTGCTTCGGCCTGCGCGCCGCAGGCATTGAGCGCCGAAGCCGCCGTGTCGGCCAACGGCTCATCATCGGGACACTGTGCGTGGGCCTGCAGCAACCATTGCGCCTCCTGCTCGGGATCGCGCGAGTGGTTCTGCTCCCCGCGCGCTTCCAGCCACGCCAGCAGCTCCGTGGCCGGCACCGGCAACGGCGCGACCTCCGGCAGGCTTTCCACGCGTGCAGCCAGGGCGGCCACCAGCGCGGACGCGCCGCGGTCCTGGCGCAGCTGCGGAAGGTGGGCACGGGCCAGGCCCAGCTGCCGCTGCGCCACCCAGCGCGCGCCCCGCTGCAGCGCCAGCTCCAGGCTGAGTGCAGCCACCTCGATCAACAGCCGGTGCGAACCGACGCGGGCGAAATGTTCGATGATGGTGTTGAAGCGCGTACCCAGGTCCCAGGTGTTGCGCGCCGGATCGCGCCGGCACAACGCGGCGGCGGTGTTCGCCCACAGTCTCCAGTAGTTCGGCGTCAGCTCGCTCCACGGCACCATCTGCTGCAGCGCTTCTTCGTCGCGGCCCAGCTGTGCCAGCGCCCAGGCCTTGGACAGGCGGCGCGGCACGGTGCAGTTGGCCGGCTCATACTCGCCCGACGCGACCACCTCGGCCTCCCGCTTTTCGATCAGCGCCAGCGCTTCCTCAGCGCGGCCCAGGCCCAGAAGGATCTTGATCTGCATCTCCGGGAAGCTGTCGAACACCTCCTTGCCGCAGGCCTCGATCGCGTCGGCCTGTGCCTGCAGGTAATCCAGCGCCTCCTGGCCCCGATCGTCGTCCAGCAGCGCGTCCGCCTTCTCGCAGCTCAGGCACTGGAAGCAGGCCCAGCTCGGATCGATGCGTGCCAGGGTCTCGTCGCAGACCTCGACCCGTTCGGGCACCCAGCCGGGGCCGTCGATGTTGCCGTAGCAGGCGGCCAGATCCTGGGTCACGCAGATCGACTGCGGGCACTCCAGGGTGTCCTCGCGATGCGCACGCTCGAACAGCGCGACCGCCTCGCCCAGTGCACTTTCACCTTCGACGCGGTTGCCCACGCGGTTGCGCAGCGCCCAGTGGCCGACGTAGACATCGACCCAGGGATTGTCCAGCGCCTTGCCCAGCGCACGCGCCTCGGGCAACAGCGCATCGACGCGGTCGACCTGCAGCTCGCTGACGTCGTCTGCAAGGCGGTTCAGCAGGTGCGCGTTCTGCGCCTGCCCGGCCTGGCGCAGGTCGCCCTGCAGTTTTTCTACCCAGTTCCAGATGTCCATGAGGGGATTACGTGCTCCTGTCTAGCGAAGGCTGGATGAGAGCGGGCGTCAGCGCAGCATCTGCTGCAGCGCGCCCGCGATGTCGGTGAAGGCTCCATTGAGGTCGGGGCCTGCGGTTGCCGTCGTCCGCGCCAGGGGCCTGCCCTGCGCGGCGACGATGATCTTCAGGGAGCGCAGCAGGCGTGCGGCCGCTTCGGCCTGCGGGTGGCCTTCGCGCTGTGCGCGCAGCAGCGCCTGCACTGCGGTGTTGTCGAGGTTGAGATACAGCCGCGACGGTGCACGCGATTCGATGCGTGCAGTGAACTGGCGGGCCAGCCGCAGCGCGGCCATCGATACCCGCTTGTCGTTCTCGTCGTCCTCCAGCCGCTGCTTCAGTTCGGCCTCGCGGTCGGGCACCACCACCACCGGCAGTGCCTCCGGACTGAAGCGCGCCGGCAGCAGCTGCTCACCATCGCCCAACTGCTCACGCAGCCAGGCCAGCTGCGCCTCATCGAGGCTGTCATCGGTACGGAACAGCGCGCGGTTGCCCTGCTCGGTGCCCAGTTCCACCAGGCGCAGGCCCTTGGCCTGGGCCCAGCGACGCAGGAACGGAACCACCGCATAACGATGGCCATGCGCGACCGGCACCCCCATCGCGCGGAACAGCATCTCTTCGAAACCGCCACCGTTGTCGAGGATCACATGCACGGCGCCGCGTGCCGGCAGCGCGCTGGCCGGCAGATCGCCCTGCGAGGTCGGCACGCGCACGTGCTCCACCAGCAGTTCGAACAGGCGGTCATCACACAGCGCCGCGCCCAGCAGCGCTTCGTTGTGGCGGGCCAGCACCCGGCGCCAGGCTTCAGGCTGCTGCCGTGCGACCTCGGCCAGGCCATCGATCAACGCTTCCAGCAGGGCATGCTGCACGGCGCGGTAATGATCATCGCGCTGCAGATCCTCACGACTGGCGGTGGGCGTCAGCCGTGAGGACTCGATCACGCCACCGATGAAGCCCGCCCAGGGCGGCAGCAGGTCACGTGCATCGTCGTCCAGCAGCATGCCGCGCACGAACACCGACAGATTGCGGTTGTCACTGGTGCCATAGGTGGCGCCATCCTGCACCCACAACAGGCCCGTGGCGTCGCTGACGCCATCGGCGCGCAGCGGCAGGGTGACGATGGGCTCGAAGTCATGCTCGAAACGCGCGGCGAACTGCAGGGACTGCCGGCGCGCCTGCACCGGGTGCAGCGCGACCTCGCCCTGCACCCGCCACGGCGGCGGCTCCGGATTGATCGCCGAGGTGGCGGCACCGATGAAGATTGGTTCGGACAGCAGCGCGCAGTACCGCCCCAGCACCTCGTGCAGGCGTGCTTCGTTGGCCAGCGGCAGGAAGTCAGGGTGCAGTTCCAGCTCCACTTCGGTTCCGATCTCGCGCGCGGGCACTTCGCTGACCGTGTACTGCTCGGCATTGCTGGACACGTACAGATGGCCGAGTTCCGGCGTCTGGTAGGAGGTGGTGCGAACGCTGACCCGACGCGCCAGCACGAAGGCGGACAGGAAGCCGAGACCGAACATGCCGATCAGGCCATCCTCGTCGGCGCCGCCCTGGCGCAGGCCACGGGTGTAGCCGACACCGACGGTCGCCAGGTAATCGTGGATCTCCTGGCGGGTCAGGCCCGCCCCGGTATCGCTGATGCGCAGCACGCCGGCGGTGGCGTCGACCTGGACGGAGATTCGGGAAGGCACGTCCATGCCCCGCTGCTCGATGCGACGGCGGATGATCGAGTCATGCGCGTTCTGCACCAGCTCGCGCAGGGCCACCATCGGCGTGGAATACAGGTGCTTGCCCAGCACCGTCATCAGTCCATTGAGGTCGACGCCCGCACGGCGGATTTCGGCGGCGGGGGCGGTAAGCGCGGGGTCCTGCATGTAATCGTTTACTCCTGGGCGCGGAAAGGCGCCACAGGGCGCCTTCGTCGAGCGGGAAAAACTAGCACAGGGAGGCTGACCGTAGCCGCATCTGACGTCTGCAGCGTCTGGCCCATGCCCGGCGGTCCTTCGCCGGGGAAGCAGACGCGCGTTGCCCGGCTCAACAGGATCGCGGCCGCCGGCGCGCCTCCGATGGAATCACGCCGCGTCGATCGCCTCGGACAGGCGCTCCACGGCGATCACCTCCATGCCCTTGACCGAGCCCCCCTTGGGCGCATTGGCCTTCGGCACGATCGCACGCCTGAAACCATGGGTGGCCGCCTCGCGCAGCCGGTCCTCACCATTGGGCACCGGCCGGATCTCGCCGGACAGGCCCACTTCGCCGAAGGCGATGGTCTTCTCGGCCAACGGCCGGTCCTGCAGCGACGACAGCACCGCCAGCAGCACCGGGAGGTCGGCGGCCGTCTCCTGCACGCGGATGCCGCCGACGACATTGACGAACACATCCTGGTCGCCCACCAGCACACCGCCGTGCCGGTGCAGCACCGCCAGCAGCATGGCCAGACGGTTCTGCTCCAGGCCTACGGCGACACGGCGCGGGTTCGACAGCGGCGACGCGTCGACCAGCGCCTGTACCTCCACCAGCAGCGGACGGGTTCCTTCACGGGTCACCATCACGCAGCTGCCGGGCTGATGCGTACTGCCACCGGACAGGAAGATGGCCGACGGATTGGAGACCTCCTTCAGGCCCTTGTCGCCCATGGCGAACACGCCCAGCTCGTTGACCGCGCCGAAACGGTTCTTGAACGCACGCAGCAGCCGGAAGCGGCTGCCGCTTTCGCCTTCGAAGTACAGCACCGCATCGACCATGTGTTCCAGCACACGCGGGCCGGCGATGCCACCTTCCTTGGTGACGTGGCCGACCAGGAACACGGCGGTGCCGGTTTCCTTGGCGAAACGCACCAGCCGTGCGGCACTCTCGCGCACCTGGCTGACCGACCCCGGTGCGGCTGTCAGGCTTTCCGTCCACAGCGTCTGCACCGAGTCGGCCACGATCAGGCGCGGGCCGGCCTTGGCCGCGTGCTGGAGGATCGACTCGACGCCGGTTTCAGCGAGCGCGTTGACGCCATCCAGGGGCAGTTCCAGCCGATGCGCGCGACCGGCCACCTGGGCCAAAGACTCCTCGCCGGTGACGTAGAGCACCGGCAGCTCGGCCGCCATCCTGGCGACCGCCTGCAGCAGCAGGGTCGACTTGCCGATGCCGGGATCGCCGCCGACCAGCACCACCGCCCCCTCCACCAGGCCGCCGCCGAGCACGCGGTCGAACTCGCCGATGCCGGTGCTGACCCGGCGATGCTCGGTCTGCTCCACGTCCTTCAGGGCGGTGATCTTCGGCGGATCGACCTTGCCCGCCCAGCCGGCCCGCCGCGATGCCGGCGCCTTGGCCGCCGCCGCGCTTTCCAGGACGATTTCCGACAGCGAATTCCAGGCATTGCACTCGGTGCACTGGCCCTGCCATTTGCTGTACTCGGCGCCGCATTCATTGCAGACGTAGGCGGTGCGGGCTTTTGCCATCTGGGAATTTCCTGCGGCGGGGACGGGCGTGGCAGGATAGCCGAGCCCGGTCGCAGGTGCTGCGACCGCTCAAGTACCGCCCACCTGCGCCGATAGGGGTCGCGGGCGTGCGCCTTGCGGGCGCCCCTCCCTTTCCCACTGGATTCAACATGACTGGAAGTTACAGTCAGAGCCTGGTCGCCATCTCTCTGCTGGTGGCCATTCTTGCTTCGTACACGGCCCTGGACATGGCCGGGCGTGTCGCCAGCGCGCAGGGACGCGTCGCCCGCTGGTGGCTGGCTGGTGGCGCCGCCGCGATGGGCCTGGGCATCTGGTCGATGCACTTCATCGGCATGCTGGCGTTCGACCTGCCAATCCCGATCGGTTACGACCTGGCCATCACCCTCTACTCCCTGGCCGTGTCGATCGGTGCATCGGCCTATGCGCTGTGGCTGGTCTCCCGCCCCAGCCTGCCGCGACGGCGGCTGCTGGCCGGTGCGGTGCTGATGGGCACCGGCATCGCGGCCATGCATTACCTGGGCATGGCCGCCATGCGCATGCAGCCCGGCATCGACTACCACCCAGGATGGTTCGCGACATCGATCTTGGTGGCCATCGGCGCAGCCGGCGCTGCGCTGTGGATCGCCTTCCGCCTGCGCACCGAGCAGCGCAACACGCTGCGCCTGCGCCTGCTCGCCTCGCTGGTGATGGGGCTGGCCATCGTCGGCATGCATTACACCGGCATGGCCGCCGCACGCTTCGCGGACGGCAGCATCTGCGGTGCCGTGGTCAACGGCGGCATCGATGCCCGCTGGCTGGCGGTACTGGTCATCGTCACCACCGTGGCGACGCTTGGCATCGCGCTGGTGGCCTCCCTGTTCGATCGCCAGATGCGGGTCCGCACCGGGCTGCTGGCCGATTCGCTCGCGCACGCCAACAACCGGCTGATCCAGGCCGCGCTGCACGACCCGCTGACCCAGCTGCCCAACCGCATGCTGCTGCAGGACCGCATCGAACAGGCCATCGAGAAGGCCTGCCGGCACCAGCACGCGGTGGCCGTGATGTTCTGCGATCTTGACGGATTCAAGGCGGTCAACGACGCCTACGGTCATCAACTGGGTGATCGCCTGCTGGTCGCCGTCGCGCAACGCATCGGCGGCCTGCTGCGACCGCAGGACACCTTCGCGCGCCTGGGCGGGGACGAATTCGTGATCGTGCTGGCGATCGACATCCCGGATGACGCCGTGGTCGTCGCAGAGCGCATCATCGCCGCGGCCAGCGAGCCTTTCATTCTCGACGCAGCCGAGCTGCAGGTCAGCGCCAGCCTCGGCATCGCCCTGTACCCGGACGACGCCGGCAACGAACGCGAGCTGATGGCCCACGCCGATGCAGCCATGTACCACACCAAGGACACCGGCCGGAACGGCTACACGTTCTTCACTCCCTCGATGCAGCTCAGTGCAAACCGCCAGCTGCGGCTGCTGCAGGATCTGCGCAAGGCCATCGCCCGGGACGAACTGGTGCTGCACTACCAGCCGAAATTTCCCGCCGCCGATGCCCCCGCCAGCGGCGCCGAAGCGCTGCTGCGCTGGCAGCACCCGGAACTGGGCCTGCTGGCACCGGACGTGTTTATCCCGATCGCCGAGCGCAGCGGGCTGATCCTGCCGATCGGTGACTGGGTGCTGGATCGCGCCTGCGCCCAGCTGCGTGCGTGGCATGATGCCGGCCATCGCGGCTGGACGATGGCGGTCAACCTGTCTCCCCTGCAGTTCGCCTCGCCGACGCTGCTGGCCAGCGTGCGTGCGGCGCTGGAACGACACGCCATCGATCCGCCTCTGCTGACGCTTGAGATCACCGAAACGACTGCGATGAAGAATGTCGACGCGAGCCTGGCGATTCTCAACGATCTCACCGCGATGGGCGTGCACATCGCCATCGACGATTTCGGCACCGGCTATTCCAGCCTGCTCTACCTCAAGCGCATGCCGGCCACCGAGCTGAAGATCGACCGGGCCTTCGTGCACGACCTGGAACGCAATGCCGAAGACGCCGCGATCGTCTCCTCGATCATCGCCCTGGGCCGTACGCTGCAGTTGCAGGTGGTGGCCGAGGGCGTGGAGACCCAGGCCCAGCGCGAGTATCTGAGCGAACTGGGCTGCGACCAGCTGCAGGGCTACCACCTGGGTCGGCCGATGGATGCCGAGGAGTTCCTGCGCAAGGTGGGGTGAGGCCCGTCGTGCGAGGTCGGAGCCCTCGCCTGCAACATGGGATCCGACCCCATCCACCCGACAACAGAAAGGCCGCCCGGGGGCGGCCTTTCTGCGTGGCAACGTCGCGGGGACGTCAGTGCATCATATGCACGTTCATGTTGTGCATGACCCACAGGGTGCCGACCACGATGATGCCGATCACCACGATGGTGAAGGCAGCAGCGTTGACGTTCCAGCGGCTCTCCGAGGAGCGGTCCAGGTGCAGGAAGAACACCAGGTGGACCAGCATCTGCAGCACGGCGGTGATCGCGATCACCACACCGTTGACGGTGCGGGAGAAGTCGCCCGACATCACCATCCAGAACGGGATGACGGTCAGCACCACTGCCAGCACGAAGCCGATCAGGTACGACTTCACGCTGCCGTGGCTTTCGCCACCGGTGCCATGATCGTGTGCGTGGTTGTCATGTGCCATTACAGCGCTCCATTGAGGTAGACGACGGAGAACACGCCGATCCAGATCAGGTCCAGGAAGTGCCAGAACAGGCTCAGGCACGCCATGCGGGTCTTGTTGGTCGGGGTCAGGCCGTACTTCTTCAGCTGCACGAACATCACCAGCAGCCACAGCAGGCCGGCGCTGACGTGCAGGCCGTGGGTACCGACCAGGGCGAAGAACGCCGACAGGAAGGCACTGCGGTCCGGACCATAGCCCTGGTGGATCAGGTGCTGGAATTCCCACACTTCCATGCACATGAAGCCGAAGCCCAGCAGCCAGGTGATTGCCAGCCACAGGTACATCTGACCCACCTGCTTGCGGTGCAGGGCGATCATGCCCAGACCGAAGGTCAGCGAGGAGGTCAGCAGCAGCGCGGTTTCCCAGGCCACGAACGACAGTTCGAACAGGTCCTTCGGACCGGGGCCACCATCGGTGCCGCCGGCCAGCACCACATAGGTGGCGAACAGCGACGCGAAGATGAGGCAGTCGCTCATCAGGTACACCCAGAAACCGAAGACGGTGTTGCCGCCGGTGTCGTGATGCTCGTGGTCGTCATGGCCATGGGCCGCCGCATGCGCGGCGTGCCCGTGGCTCAGGGTCGAGGTATTGGTGCTCATGCCTTCAGCTCCGACTTCACCAGGCCCTGGGCTTCCAGGTGCTTGCGGTGTTCGTTCTCGATGCGTTCCACCTCGGCGGCCGGGACCCAGTAGTCCACGTCCTGGTCGAAGGTGCGGTAGATGAACGTGGCGATCATGCCGACGAAGCCGACGATGGCCAGCCACCAGATGTGCCAGATCATCGCGAAGCCGAACACCAGGCTGAAGGCACCGATGACAACACCCGTGCCGGTATTGCGCGGCATGTGGATGTCGGTGTACTTCGCCGGCTTCGGCCAGGCCTCACCGCGCTGCTTGCGCTCCCAGAAATCGTCCAGCTCGGTGACGTCCGGCAGCGTGGCGAAGTTGTAGAACGCCGGCGGCGAAGAGGTTTCCCACTCCAGCGTACGGGCATCCCACGGATCGCCGGTCAGGTCGACGGTCTTCTTGCGGTCGCGGATCGACACGGCCACCTGGATGATCTGGCACAGGATGCCGGCACCGACGATGAAGGCACCTGCAGCAGCAACCAGCAGCAGCGGCTCATAGGCAGGATTGACCGTGCTCTGCAGGCGACGGGTCATGCCCATGAAGCCCAGCACGTACATCGGCATGAAGGTCACGTAGAAGCCGATGAACCAGCACCAGAACGCGCACTTGCCCCAGAACTCGTTGAGGCGGAAGCCGAACATCTTCGGCCACCAGTAGGTGATGCCCGCGAACATGCCGAACACCACGCCGCCGATGATCACGTTATGGAAGTGCGCGATCAGGAACAGGCTGTTGTGCAGCACGAAATCGATGGCCGGGATGGCCAGCATCACGCCGGTCATGCCGCCGATGGTGAAGGTGACCATGAAGCCGATCGTCCACAGCACCGGCGTGGTGAACTGCACGCGGCCGCGGAACATGGTGAACAGCCAGTTGAAGATCTTCACGCCCGTGGGAATGGAGATGATCATCGTCGTGATGCCGAAGAAGGCATTGACGTTGGCACCCGAACCCATGGTGAAGAAGTGGTGCAGCCACACGATGAACGACAGCACGCCGATGCAGGCGGTGGCGTAGACCATGCCCTTGTAACCGAACAGGGCCTTGCGCGAATACGTGGCGATCACTTCCGAGAACACGCCGAACGCCGGCAGGACCAGGATGTACACCTCCGGGTGGCCCCAGATCCAGATCAGGTTGATGTACAGCATGGCGTTGCCGCCACCGTCATTGGTGAAGAAGTGCGTACCCAGGTAACGGTCCAGGGTCAGCAGCACCAGGGTGATGGTCAGCACCGGGAAGGCAGCGACGATCAGCACGTTGGTCACCAGGGCAGTCCAGGTGAACACCGGCATCTGCATCAGCTTCATGCTCGGCGTGCGCATCTTGAGGATGGTGATGAAGAAGTTGATACCACTCAGCGTGGTACCCAGACCCGCCACCTGTAGACCCCAGATGTAGTAGTCCATGCCTACGCTTGGACTGTATTCGATCCCCGACAAGGGCGGGAATGCCAGCCAGCCGGTGGCGGCGAACTCACCGATCCACAGCGACAGCATGATCAGCACCGCACCGGCGACGAACAGCCAGAAGCTGAGCGAGTTGACGAACGGGAACGCGACGTCGCGCGCACCGATCTGCAGCGGCACGGCCAGATTCATCAGGCCGGTGATCAACGGCATCGCCACGAAGAAGATCATGATCACGCCGTGGGCGGTGAAGATCTGGTCGTAGTGGTGCGGCGGCAGGTAACCCTCGGAGCCACCGACGGCGATGGCCTGCTGGGTGCGCATCATGATCGCGTCGGAGAAACCGCGCAGCAGCATGACGAAGGCGACGATGAGGTACATCACGCCGATCTTCTTGTGATCCACCGAGGTGAACCACTCCTTCCACAGATAGCCCCACAGCTTGAACTTGGTGATCAGGGCGACGACGCCCAGGCCACCCAGCACCGCACCGACCAGTGTGGTCAGCACGATCGGATCGTGGGGGATCGACTCAAGAGAGAGTTTTCCCAGCATGTTCATTCTCCCGAGCCCGCATGACCGGCGTGGCCGGCGTGCTCGTGTTCAGTGGCATCCAGGTTTTCCCCGGACTCCTTGGACTTGTGCTCTTCGCTCGGGGCGTGGCCTTCATGCCCTTCATGGCTGGCAGCATCGGCGGCAGCGGCGCCCGCATGGGCGTGCTTCATGCCGTAGTGCTTGTTGTCGCCCATGTGCTTGGCGATGACCCAGTCGAACAGGCCCTCCTCGGACCGGCCGTAGTAGGTCACCGGATACCACTCGGCATTGCGCGCTTCACCCAGGGCCTTGAACGAGGCCTTGTCCAGCGTCTGCTCACCGGCGCGGACCTGGTCCAGCCACTGGCGGTACTCGGCATCGGTGACCGAATAGGCAGTGAAGTGCATCTTGGCGAAGCCCGCACCGCTGTAGTGTGAGGACATGCCCGGGAATTCACCGGTTTCGTTGGCGATCAGGTGGAGCTTGGTCTCCATCGCCGCCATCGAATAGATCATGCTGCCCAGGTGCGGGATGAAGAAGGCATTCATCACCGTGTCGGAGGTGATCTTGAAGTTCAGCGGAGTGTTGACCGGGAACTTGATCTCGTTGACGACCGCGATCTTCTCTTCCGGATAGATGAACAGCCACTTCCAGTCCAGCGAGATCGCCTCGATGGTGACCGGCTTGACGTCCGATTCCAGCGGCTTGTACGGATCCAGCGCGTGCGAGGAGCGCCAGGTCAGCACGGCCAGCACCAGCACGATCATGCAGGGGATCGACCACACCACCACCTCGATCGCCGTCGAGTGCGACCACTTCGGCTCGTAACGGGCCTTGGTGTTGGAAGCGCGGTACTTCCACGCGAAGGTCAGGGTCATGATGATGACCGGGATGACGACCAGCAGCATGAGCACGGTGGCCGTGATCAGCAGGGTCTTCTCATCCTGGCCGATCTGGCCCTTCGGACTGAGGATGGCCACGGCATCGCAGCCGGTGAGCATCACCAGCACTGCGAGCAGCAGGCCCGGGCGCAACCAGCGCCCAAGGGTTTTCAACGGAATCATCGGTCGATCCAATTGCGAGGGAATGCCGTTCCCCGTCCTGCCCGCTCCGGCCAAAGCCGGTCCCACCCGTCCGGAGACAGGCAGGGAGGTGGGGTCGAGTCAGCCTTGCAATTTTAGGCCGTCACCCACCATTTAAGAAAGGCATTGACAATGATCCTCCGCAGGAAAGGCCCCATTCTGGCTGCGACACGTTGTCGCACCGTGCGCGCAATGGGGCGCGGAGCATCGCAGCCGCAGGTGTCGCCACGCCGGGATCCCTCGTTCGGCAAAGTCGAATGAACGCATTCAGGAACTGTGGCATGCTGACGCGCGTGCGATGCTGTCCGTCTACTGGAGAGCTCCAATGGGCAAAGTCGATTTCAAGACGCTTGACCGCACCCTGTACCGGGCGCCGACCGGCGACTTCGTCCTGCTCCAAGTGCCCTCCCTGCCGTTCGTGATGATTGACGGCCGCGGCGACCCCAACACGGCAATCGCCTACGCCGAGGCCGTACGCTGGCTTTACTCCGTCAGCTATGCGTTGAAGTTCGCCCTCAAGGCGGTGGGACAGGACCATGTGGTTGCGCCGCTGGAGGGGCTGTGGAGCGCTGAGGATCCGGGCAGCTTCGTCGCCCGCCGCAAGGACGAATGGACCTGGACCCTGATGATCCGCACCCCGGATGCCGTCGACACGCCGCGGTTCGCTGCGGCAACGGAGAAGGTGAGGGCGAAGCTCGGTGCGCCACCCTCCAGCCTGCGCCTGCAGCGGCTGGAGGAGGGTCTCTGCCTGCAAACGCTGCACGTGGGCCCCTATGAGGATGAAGGCCCGACACTCGCGAGGCTGCACCAGGAGGTGATGCCATCGCTGGGCTACACGTTTGCCGGCCCGCACCATGAGATCTATCTGAGCGACCCACGGAAGACCGCTCCTTCGCGACTCAAGACACTCCTGCGCCAACCTGTGCGGGCGGTAGAGGCGGATGAGCCGCCGGTGGACGCCCCCGCCCGGCGGGCGAGGACGTCCTCCCTGCATCAGAACCGGTAACCCAGCCCCAGCTGCACACCATTCTGCAGCTGGCCGTCGCGGCGCTCGCCCACATAGTCGACCATCACCGACAGCCGCTCGCTGGCCCGGCTGGTCACACCCAGGTTCCAGCTCAGCACCTGCTCGCCCACCGTCTGGCTGTTGCTGCCGAACACCAGATCCGGCGCCGCCGCAAAGCCGGTGCTGTAGCGGG
>NZ_JASGBV010000003.1:0-68611 GCF_030053245.1 Stenotrophomonas sp. RS-48 | reverse complement strand
CGAAGCTTGCTCTATCCGGTGCAGACCCACGCGAATATGTCCGATCTGCACGGCATCTTGCAGAGCTTGGGCCCGCAAAAGTGCATTCAGAATCTGGCATTGAGCGGCGAGCTTGGCTTGCTTCCTGTTGAAGCAACGGACGCTGCAACCGCAGCCATTGTTGTAACCAACAACTTCATGGATACGGAGTTCTATCTATCACTGACCCGGGATCCAAAGACCGCTCCTGAGATCTATAAAAACCCATACTTCCAAGCTGCTGGGCACTCATTCTTGATCACCTACGCTCAGATCGTGGGCGCCGTGAGCGAGCTGATTGACCCCTCTGGAGCATTCCTTTCTGATCCGCAGGTGATTGCTGACAACCTGATGGCGATGGCAGAGAAGCGCATCGAGGGCTACTACTATGGGACGAGGATCGCACGCGCTCCTGTGGGCTTATATGAGTTGTATGAAGGGCAGGCCCGTTTCATACAACTGCAGTTCCTGGCGAGATCATCACAATCCGGTCTGACAATTGATGAGGCTAGGGGCGAGGGCATGCTTGAAGGGGTGTATGGCGCCGCATTCAAGCAGTTCTTGGAGATTTCGGAGACGTCTGAGCCAACGTCTATTATTGGTCCCGTTGTCGCATTGTTCCTATTCATCTGTGACATGGCGATCAACCCAACCGTTGGCTTTCCTGCTCCTATTAAAGTCTACGAGAAGTTCTACCTCGAAGCAGACCCTGGAGTCCGATTCTACCTTCTGTGCAAAGCTGTCATCGAGGAGCCTTCGCTGCGCGATCTGGTTCAAGACTACTCTGCAGAAGAGTACCGAGAGCTAGCGCAAAGACTGGGAAGGCTATCGGAGCTTGGGGATCACATTGCCGATCTGGAGGAGTTCCGGGAGCACGTCGGTGCCAGTGTCGAGGCTCGGGCGTTGATGGCTGAGCATAAGAGCTTCCAGTTCGCGGATAGAAACATTGTTCTGAAGCTTTTGATGGGCGAGTTCATTTCTTTCGTGAATGATCGAACCGAATGCCCGGAATTTTTCTGCTGGGCCGGGTACTGGTTGAACCGGGGGAGCAGCGATAGACCTCGCCAGCTGTGGCTGTCTCACCTGTCGCTGTTCTCGGACAAGGCGGACGACGCTGCTCTGTACCCACGCATGCATCCGGGACGCGCTGAAAAGGATGTGCTCGAGACGTTCAATCAGTTCTTCGCTTCCATGATCTTGTATGACCTGAGCAGACAATGGGTGCTGCAGTCTGGCCCATTCAAGCTCAATTATTCCTGGCTAACCCAGGACGCTGACGATCCAGAGTTTCACGATCGAGTGAATCTCGTGTTTCGAAAGCACTATGGCGTCGGTCTTGCCGATTTCTCGGTCCTTGATAGCGCTGCCATCAGGGCGCAGATCCGCTAATGCTGTAGAGCGCAGCTAGGGGTGTTGCGTCCCCACTCGGAAGCGGAATTGATAACGTACGCGTGATGCTGCTCGCCGACTGTCGCAATTGGCTTTATTGTGCCGGCAGCGATACGCTTGAACCCCTTCCCCTGGAATAGGCCTGTGGCTCTGACGACACTGAAATCGCTCGACGCTGAGATCAAGCAGCTCGAAGCACAGAAGAAGCTTGTTGAGAAGCGTGACAGTGAGGTGCCGCAGGCAATCGCTGTTCTCCAGAAGTACTCTAGAGTCCTCACGGCCGCTCAGCGGCGCCAGATTGCGAAGCTCGTGGGAAGCGCTGGCGATGATGATGCAGGCGTACCCGTGCGAGCTAGGAAGCCTTTAAAGTCCTCAGTCAAAGGACGCACACTCGGCAAGGTTGCCCCGAAGTACCGCCTGCCTACCGGCGAGACTTGGACGGGCAGGGGGCTAACGCCGAAGGTCTTCACGGCGTGGGCTAAGTCCGCTGAAGGCAAGGCCTGGAGTGCTGCGAACGTCGGCGAAAAGTATCCGCCCGCAAGTTCAGTCAAGCCGCAGGCTAAGGTGGGCAAGGCTGTGGTCAAGAAGGCACGCAAGGTCGGCGCTAAGGGTAAGGCGGCGAGTGCTCCTGTCAAAAAAGGCGCCAAGAAGATCGCTCGAAAGACCGTTCGCAAGGCAAAGCCGGCCTAATCTGAAGGCGAGTGCCCTTGTCGACTGGAATCAAAGAAGATTCAAACCTGTACTACCACCTTGAGGACGCTACCGAGAGTCCTTGCGGATAGGGCTCCGCTGGCAGCCCTAGAGGAAGTACACGTGTTGACGAACAGCAAGATCGAGTTGATCTACTGCGTGATGGTGGTCGCCACAGCAGTACTGGCGGGGGTGGTGAAGTGCACAGCCCCAAACAACTGCATCAACTGCAGTTTCATGGATCACTGATCCCAATTAGCGACATAAAGAACGCACAAGGCCCGGCTAGTCCGGGCCTTGTGCGTTTCTGCTGCCAACTACAAAGGTAATGACGATGGTGAACTCGTTTGAAGGTCTGGCCCAGCGCATCCGGGGCCGCGGATCGTGCTTCAACGAGCACTGGCCCTGAACTCAGGAGCTGTGATCCTGGCCCACAACCATCCCAGTGGAAACCCAGACCCGTCAGCTGCCGATAGAGCGATTACCACACGCCTTAAAGAGGCTCTTGTCCTGGTCGACGTTAGGCTGCTGGATCACTTCGTTGTGACGGCAGACCAGGCGCTATCGATGGCTGCGCGGGGAATGCTCTAACGAAACGGCTGCCGCTTCATTGATACCTGGCAAGAGAACTTGGTGCAGTGGTCTCGCAGTAAGCGTGGCACTGCAGTTATAGGGCGGTCCCGGAGTTCTCAATCTTGTCTATGAACTCCTGGCGTCTCTCGGGCGGTAGCTTGGCCAGAGAAGCAAGTGCCATAGCCAGTTCTGCCTGCTGCTTCTCGCCGAGTGTTCCCAGGCACAAGATCGCATCAGCCATCGCTGAGCTGCCTGCGACAAGGTAGGCGGGTGGAACCTCAAGGGCAGCTGCCAGCACGAAAAGCGAATCAAGGCTGACCGCCATTGATTCGCTTTCATATCGGCTTACTCGTGCCGACGCCGTGTCTTTATCCAAGCCCATGCGAACTCCAACTTCACGTTGACTAAGCCCCCGTAAAGCGCGGGCTTGTCGCAAGCGTGCAGCAACCACGCCGCGAGGAACGGGCGTATGGGTGTTCATGAACGGTTGGAGGGCTTGGGCCGCATGCCAACAGGATGACGCCACTTCTACGCACGGGGTAGACTCTACGTGGCACGTAAGTGTGGCGCAACCTCGAGGCCAGTCAGTTGATCGCATGCAGCGGGTTACGTGTCGCTAGCCACGCGAAACAGTCAAACGGGCAATTCAATTAACAAGGAGCAATACACATGGGAGTCATCCTCTACAACGTTCTGATGATCTTCTTCCTGGTCCCCCTGACGATCAGGGCATATCTGAGCCTCAAGAAAAATAGGCTCCCGCTGCCGCATTTCCAGAACAACGTGGTCGTCAACCGGGTCAAGCTGCGCAAGGCAATCGGGATCTGGTCCCCGATTCTCTTCTGGGCCTTCCACGGCGGCTGGCTGATGTTCAACCTGTCCATTGATGCCTGGATCGGCGTACTGGCAACCATTGCCTACATGGTCTCCAGCGCCTTGCTCTCCAGCCAGATCAAGGCCAAGCAAATCGGGGTCATCCCAGAGCAAGCTGCCAGTGGAAACGATCCAGCCTGATCGGCTCCAAGCGGCCAGCCATCGGCTGGCCGCTTCGTATGACCGGAGTACAAATGAAAAAAAACGATAGACGAGAGGAAAGCTGCCTGGGCTAGGGAGCAAGCTTCGGAACTGTGGGCTCGGGCCACAGCGCTGGATGCAAATCCAAGTGGCGGCTGGAGGGATCGTGCCCGCCGGCGGCGGGCTGCCGATAGGCTGATCAGAGAGGCGGCCTACTACGAGCGGCTGGCGTCTCGGCTTGACGGGCTGATCGCCAACGAGGATTGGCTGCCGTTCTAGGTCAAGGTCTGACGCGAGAGACGGACTGGCAAGGGGCCTTGCGCCCCCTGCCAGGGTTCGACGCCATTTTTTCTTTGTACCTTGCGCAGAGCCTTTGCGCGGCCATTCGGCGCCGTTCTTCTCGAAGAACGCGAATCGCTTCTGTCACATCTCGCTGTACTGCTTGTTGCTCATTGATCAATGCACGGGTTGAGATGAAAGCTCAATGATTTAAGCGCCGGATGCAGCGATCAATACAACAAGTTTGACAAGCACTGTGAGCTTTTGCCCTGGGACACCAGAACGGCTGCCGTCACCACAGCGTTGCTCGCGAAGGCGCGGAGAACGCCAGTCACCTCCGACGCCGTCCCGCCGACTCTTGGCTGAACCGGGATGTGCTCTGGGGCAAATTTGAAACTTGTTGCATGGGATTCGATGGCGGCGCGGAATTGAATGGCGCACTGCATTCCGCCCGGTAGCTCGTAAAGGCGGAATTCCACCGCCAACATGGAGCTCGTACCGTTGCCAGCGCCTCAGGCTGGTGAGAGCAAGCTGGAGGACGGTAGCAGCCTGAGTCATGGCTTTTGGTGTCCAGTTGAGAAGCTCTGAGCCGACGGCGATGGGTGGCAGCTCAGAGGATACGGAAAGTTCATTCCGGATTGGAGAGCAGGCTCGTTGGGCGTCCCTCCGCGCTGGCCGCTTTATGGTGGGGCCAGCGCTCCCCGGCAGTCTGGATGCTCTAGAGGTAGCGTCCTGTTCAGGGCAGGGCGCTTCTGAGCAGGGAGTCAGCTTGCGGAAGAGGCCGGTCGGAAGTCGAATCGTCCAAGGTACGTCTCGGCCCGGCATCGTTACGGAACCCCACGCCTGCCGCTGCATTGCGAACCGAATAGACCGTAGTGACCTGCGCTTGGGCTGATCCGATGTGTCTTCCGGCTGCGTCAGCACGATCGTGTCGCCTCAAAGTCGGTTCAAAACCGAATCCTTGAATTTTTGAGCATGTTGTTCCGGGCGGCATACGGATCAAATGGAACCCGACAGGCACACGGCCTGTCGGGAATCCGGCCGGACTCCTTCACATCAACACCCGAAGGTTTCCAACATGAACACGATCCAGATGCGTTCGGCGCCGATGCCGGACTGTGGCACCGTTTTGCCGGCCGATGCTGCACACACTCTCATCCCCGAAGGCCTGCGTGACCGCCCTGCGTTGAGCCTGAAGGAGCTGCTCCGGGTGATCCCGGTTGGCCGCAGCAAGGCCTACAAGCTGATGAAGGAGGATCCGACCTTCCCCAAGGGGGTACCGCTCTATGACGGCGAGAACTCCCCCAAGTTCTACTGGACCCATGAGGCTATCGCCTGGCTGCAGGGCCGTGCCGCCAAGATTGGCGCCAACAGGGGAGGGCTGTGAGCATGAGCAGTCTCGCCGACGCCCTGGCTGGCATCCACACTCCTTTGGACCGCCTCCAGCACGCCTTGGATCAGGATCTGAGCCTGGGCAAGAGCAAGCTGGAGATGGACTTCCGCGAGGCTTATTCCGTGCTGGAGCAGTACCTGATGCAGCGGACGCGCAAGCGCTTGGCGATGGAGCGCTTCAATGCCGCCTACGACCATCAGCTGAGTCTGCCCCAGTTCCGTAAGCTGCTGAATGCGGAACGGGTGCGCCGGCAGGAGACGGGCGACATCGCGGTCTGCTCCGGTTGCGGGCAGCCCGTGCTGAACTCGCCCGCGGCCGAACAGGGGGAGACCGAATGACGACCACCTTTGGCCGTGTTGCCCCCAGCTACCCACTGAACGCCTTCCTGGTGGTGGTGCGAGAAGCGGGTTACGAGATCTCCCGCAACGTTCAGGCACCGGATGCGCTGATCGGGATGAGCTTGATCAGCGCCATCTCCATGGCGTGTCAGGGACTGATCGACGTCAAGCTGCCCACGGGCCTGATCAGGCCCGTATCGCAGAACCTGCTGATCATTGCCGAATCGGGCGAACGCAAGTCGACTGTGTCCTCGCTACTGTTCGCGCCGTTCCGCGACGCGGACACGAAGGCACTGGCATCCCATAAGGAGAAGAAGGAGGCGTACCAAGCCGAACTTGGTGCATGGGAGGCCAAGCTGAAAGGTCTGCGCAGCGCAGTCGCGCGAGCGGTCAGTCGCGGCCAGGACAGCGACGAGCTCGAGGCTCGCTTGCTGGAACACGGCCGCTGCAAGCCGACCGAACCCCGGCTGCGCTACTTCATGCGGCAGGAGATCACCGGCAAAGCGATCACAGAAGCGCTGGTGGGTGACGGGGAGTCGATCGCGATCAGTACCGACGAAGGCCATGTCCTGTTCCGAAGCGAGGCGATGTCTCATCTCGGGCTGCTGAACCGGTTGTGGGATTCCCCGGGTGTGCTGATGCGAGACCGCGCGGACGAGAATCTGCTGGCCATGAATCCCCGGGTGTCGGTCAGCATCATGACCCAGCACGAACCGCTCAAGGCCTTCCTGGATCGAAAGGGATCGGTGGCAAAAGGCAGCGGCCACTGGGCGCGCTACCTGGTGGGCTGGCCGCAATCGAACATGGGCTTCCGCCAGGTGAGCGGAGAGGAACCGACCTGGGAGCATTTGCCGGCGTTCCAGAAGCGGATCGGCGTGCTGCTGGAGCGTTATCGGACCCAGATTCAATCGGGGTCGATCGAACGCGAACTGATCGAGTTCAGTCTCGATGCGAAGAGCCGCTGGGTTGAGCTGGCACAGCAGACTGAGCGTCTGCTTCGCCAGGGTGAGTACCTGAGCGACATCAACGACTTTGCCGCCAAGGTAATGGAGATCCTGGCACGCCTGGCTGCGGCGATGCACTACTTTGCTGAGGAGGTCGGCCCGATCTCAGTCGATACCCTCAATCGAGCGTTCGAGATCGTCAAGTGGCACGAGAGCGAGTACAAGCACCTGTTCTCGCCTGACTCGGTAGTGCCCCAAGACCTTGTCGATGCTCGGGCCTTGGCTCACTACCTCAAAACGCGGATCTGGGGCGGCCCCTTCTCTGATACCTGGGTTCCCCGTAACAACGTGCTTCGCAATGGTCCCGTCAGGAACCGTAGCCGTCTTACTGCAGCTTTGGACGTGCTCCAGGCGCGTGGTGCCCTATGGATTATGACCGGGGCGATGGACCGGAAGTGCTACCTGCGGCTGGCCAACAACTTCTTCGGCCAGATGCAGATGTCCCTGTAGGATGGGGCAGGGGTCGGTGAAGGCGAGGGCGCTCGCCTCCACTCGATCCCTGCTAAGGCCACTTCTTTCTCTGCAGACCGGCTGAGGCATGAGCGACTCTGCGACAAAATCGCAAAGTCGCGCCTGTTCAACGGGGCGCCGGCGGGCTGCCGGCACCATGGCCAGCCCGAAACGCCACGTATTGGTGCTTCTCCCCGCCGGCCATCCCCTTGACCAGCAACGGGCCCAAGTGGCGCTCTGCCCGTCGATCCAGTCCCTGGTCCCGAAGGCTGCGGTGGTCGACCCTGGTACTGTAGCCGCACTCGGCCAGCATCTCGTTCTGAGTATCGGCCACCAGCTTGCGTCTGGCCGTGACCTCCTGCCGCAGCTCCAACGGACTCTTGCCCCCGCTGTCCTTCCTGCAGCCGCCTTCACTCGGACGGGCCGGGTTGTAGCGCGAGAACGTTCGATCCGGGGTGCGTTCGATTCCATCCGGAACGCGGTCCGAGCACATCAGGTGCACGTGCGGGTTCTCGATACCCCCAAGCGCGCCTTCTGGAGCATGGAGCGCGTACTGGTACGGTTTGTTGCCGGCCAATCGCTGAGCCAGTCGCTCAGCCAGCTCAATCAGTTGGAGTTGGGTCAGTTCGATGGGCAGCGCGATCTCATGCTCGCGATAGGCTGCACCGTTGGCACGCTCATGGCGGTCGGCCATGCTCCAGAATGCTTTGGGATCCTCCTCGGCCCATGCCGGTAGGTTGCCGTGACTTGCGTGGACCAAATCCTCACGCTCGCTGTGCGATCCCTCTCGTTGGATGTAGCTACTGTGTCTGCGAGCGGTGCCTTTCTTGCCGCTCTTGATACTGTAATGGAAGCTTGCCATTGCTGTGTCACCCTTTCTCTATGCGTAGACGAAAAAGGCCGACAAGACTGCTCTTGTCGGCCTATATGGAGTGGAGTGATTCGTTGTCGAATGCGGTGTGATCAAGAAACGGTAAGTGCGCGTGCTACCGCCCCCTGTATGCATCGCTATGTGGAGGCCTGCCGCACCCTCAAGTACCAGTTCGTAAGCAGAGGCGCTGCTCTACAGCGCCTTCTACTACCTGCGTCGCTCTATCCTGCCGGCTACGAACCCATCACTTCCATATACATAGAGCTGGTGGTGTAAAAAATTACTGATCCAGTAGGTAGTGGTCGGTAACCACTGCATGAGGGAGGGCAAGAGGCCATATCATCGTTCATTGCGGGGTGATCGTGGAATGCACTTGTGGTGTTGATAGGCACACCTTTTCGCGGTTCCATCCACCAATAGCTCCGTACCGGCTCGGAATTGGCGGACACGTCAATTACTCTAATTTCCTCGCCGGTCAAAACGATGGCCCGACGATCCATTAGTCGAACTCGTGCCATAGAAGGCTCTGAACCAATCAGCTTGCAGCCTGGAATGAGTGCTCCTCAGCGCCAGCGGAACAACGAGGATAGACAAGTGAAGTTGAATAGTTCCGAGTTGCTTTGGGACAAGTAGCGTGCACCGAAGTCGTTCTTCAGATCGTGGGAGGCTTGACGGGTTGTGAAAGACTTCGGAGGGCTTCGCTCGCCGGCATGGCTCCCCAAGCTATGGCGACGCACTGGTCATCGCATGCACCTCGTGTTTGATCACTAGTGCACATAGCTCCTGCATCCTCGAGAAAGTCAACTTCTCGTCGTGGGTGAGAATGCTGGCGCCCGCATGAACAATTCGACCGCGAATTCGGTATCCCATCTGCATGTCGTTGATAATTTTTTCGCGATCGCGAGCATCGTTACCGATCATGTAGGCGCAGCGATTGGCCATAAGGGTTCCGATTCCTGTGTCTTTGGACATTTTCTCATCGCCCAGGAGTATCTCGAATGCGATTACGACCTGCACAAACTTGACCTGAGCATTGTTGCCTGTGTGGCTATCTAAGAACCAACGCGCTGCGCTCTGCAGTCGGCTGGCTACCCCACTGCTCAAGGCGCTCCGTATCCTCTCTAGTATGATGCTGAGCCTGTCCTCCGAATCAATCTTCCCCAAGAACTCTTCCGAGTAGCCGAGTTCGTTGAAGAAGCCCTGATAGTGGACGTCAAGATCGGAGGTGAAATGCAGGAGTACTTGATCGCCGCCGCTTCGAACTGTGGATATCCTTGTTACACCACTTGTCCCGTATAGCCATGCATTTTTGGCATCTACCACATTGAATGCCAGGAATAGTCCAACAAGCGAATAAAACTGTTCTGTCGCACGTAGAAAGCTGTCCGATTGAAGATCTCGCGATACGTATCCGGCGACTTTTATCTGCGCGTAAACGCGTCTGTCGAATAATTCAGCAGGGGTATCGTGCATCAGGTCAGCGGCGGCCACTCGGTGGTCAGTGTGGTCGCGTAGAGTGGCTCCGGTTATGAGCTGCGTGCAACTGGAAAGATCGATTATGCCATCAACACGGGATAGCGCGTTTGGCCCCAGGCCAGGCATCTGAATCGTGAACTTGTAGTCCCAGGGAAGTGTGCCCAGCAGGTCTATCAGGTGCCGTGATAGCTCCTGAGCTTCCGTTGGAGTGAAAAGCTCGCTAAATGAAGTTGGCCGACGCCACTTGCTCTGCTCTGCAAGTAAAATCGACTCAATTTCACTCCTGATGAAGACAGTAACATGCTGCTCACCTAGGAAGGAGGTCAGCATCTTGTCCAGAGGTGAGCCTCGTGCGATGCAGGCTTGAACGTCATCGAGCCGTAGTGAGGCCGGATCGATTCGATGGCCTCCAAGGACCCGAGATGAGTAGATCGCTGTTGACAGCGTATCGATCAAACTGTCCTTCGTTCCGGATGGTAGTGGGAGTACGACTGGCCTATCCTTTGCGTCTCGGAGATTCTGCAAGTTTTAGTCCTCTATCCGAATTACTCGGGCGCGCCGAGTTGAGTGTGAGCTACGTACTGAGTAATCTGGTGTCGGTGGTATCGCCCAGCGCGTACTGCTTCAATCGCCATCGATCTACGAGCCACAGTTGGGAGCAGGCATCTCAAATGGCGAGCGCACCTCTGGCGAAAGGATGGCTCGTTCAGGGGCTTGGTTTAGATGCCAGGTTTGATGTAATCGCAGACCAAAGGCACTGGCTGCTCCTTCCAGTCGTACTCATACTCCAGCTGATCCAGGTCGCTGCACTTCAGGAGCATTTGGCTTCCAGTTGGGTTGGTCACAACCTTTCGTGCGAAGTAGCGCCACTTCCAGCTGTTCTCGCCAGGAACCATTCGGGAAACATTGATAAGCCCACAATCCCCCGAAGGTGTGCTGTCCGCAACGATCCACGATTGGAAGATGCCCTGCGAGTACTGTGCCTTGAAAGTTTGCTTGAACGGATTTGTGCCTATGCGGCAGGTCCGTTCCTCTTGTCCGAGGCTCAGCGCAACTGCCTCCTTTAGTCCATCCAGTGTACGGCTAGCGCAGGACCGGCCCAGGGCCGCAGCCCATAGGCGCATGTCCTCCCTCTGCCGCGAACTCATTCTGGACATCGAGCGCACAGCTTCTGGCGGGGTGTCAGCTCCGGGCCTTCCGTTGGCAAGGTCGGTGATCTGGCTGCCGAGCGCACAAAGCTCCTGCCATTTGGTGGAATCAAAAATCCCCGCAGGACGAGTTCCATAGTCTTTGGCAAGTGAGGCTGCCAAGTCAGCAGTCTCTCTGGTAAGGCGGGCTTGGGTGTCGGCAGGTTTGAGCTGCTGTCTAATGCTAGTTTGAACGAACGAGCAGGTCAGTAAACCTTGGGTAGGCGGGTCACATTCATACGTCAGCCAGCCATTATCGACCGTGTTGTAGACCATGCCGCTCGTTGGGACAGGGGCCTCTGCTGATTGGGCTTGGCCGGCAGCTACCCCAAGAACTAGGACCGACGCATATACGCCCCTCATCACCTTTTCCATTGCCGTCCCCTGTCTGACGGCCGAACGCTAGCAGCCTCTTTCAGTTGCCGCAAGGACGCAGCTCTGCCTCGCCCGATGGACATGAGTCTGGTCTAGCTCTCCTAGATAGGCCCGGCAATCTACGGACCAGTGACGTCAGCTACCTTGGCGAGTTCCGCTTCCTTACGCGTGGGCATGACGAAACCACCCTTGGGAAGCCATGTCCCCCCCCAATGCCATTACAGCTTGGAGGCATTGCTCCAGCCTTCATCGGCGTCGTCTGGTTTGCAGCAGATGCTGTGACGCCGCGCATGAGGCTTTCACTTTCCGGAGCAGTCGCCGAGCATTGCCCGGCGCTGCTTTGTGGCTTGGCGTTCCGCAGGACAGCGGATGCCCGCATCAGTGCGGCCGGTTGCTATCATCCACCAGTTCGTTGTATGCCTTCATGATGTCCCCCTGCGGACGTATTCCACTGGCCTTAGGAATAGCGGCAAGTGGCTCGCACATAAAGGTTGGGCGGACGGCTCCCATTCGCGAAGTGCTGTGCTGGACGGTCGCGGGCAGCAAGATTCACCGACGACGTGCCTAAGGGCAGGGCAGCGCACTGCCACTGCCTGGATCCTTCGATGGGGAGGAAGCCGTTGGTTACGTGTATTCAACAGACCCGCTTCTGCCGTGACAACAGAGTTTTGATGCACCGACGAAAAGGCCGACAAGATTGCTCTTGCCGGCCTCTATGTGTCAGGACGAGACGTTGGCTAGCGCGGTGTGATGGAGTACGGCAAAACGACAGCAGTTGATCCTAAGTGGAGTTCACGATGTATGAGCTGCCGTTCCATCTGGTAGTGTTTGATGGCCATGTCCTTGGCTAGGTTCACACTGTAGAAGTTCAGCGTGTTCAGCCCAGTCGCGATCGCCGTGATGTTCTTCAGATCCAGCACCGAGCGGTACGCGCCTAGTACCGCGATCTGGTATCGCATCCATGCCTGATAGCTGCTGATCGTTCCTGTAAAGTTGGCTTGGTACTCGTAGAACCGATTCAGATAGATCTGCATCACGCCTTGATGCTGATACGGCCGATCGTCGCCCAGTCCCTTATCGAACAGTCGCTGGGGATTTTTACCCTGATCGGTCTGGCCGTGCCAGTACGGCTTATAGTCTTGTCCGCGCTCCTGTTGGTAACGAAAGGAGCAGAACGCGGCGACTACGTCGTATACGGAAAGGACTGTGGCGTCTTGATCGGTACAGTCGAACGAGCGGTAGGCGTACGAAATAAGCAGCGGTCTGACGCGATCGCGGTGCGCCTGAAGCTGTCGGACTGTCGTCGGGATGCCGGTGGCCTTTTGGACCAACTCGCACATCGCTTCCGAGTGCTCAAGCAGAAGGTAGGGGAAACTAATGATTGAGAAGACACGGTCTCCCGGACCATGGTGGTACTGGGCTCCATGGGCTGCCGATTCGCAGAAGCGATTGGCGTCATCCTGGATATCTCCGATCGCACCGTGGATGCGTGTGTCCTCCAGGTGTCTGGGATAGTGCTGGATGAAGTGACGGAATGGCAGTGTCTGAAGGTAGATGTACATCGCCTCTGCAGCGGATGGGGATATCTCTCCCGTCAGTTCAACGCGGAACTGGTCGAGGAGCTCGGTGATCGAGTCGAACGCGCTCACCAGTAGCGCCTCCCTCATGCCGAAGGCGTCATGCAGGATTTGGGACACCTCATCGTTCGTTCTCTCAACGTGGAGGAGCAACTCTTCAGCGACGGAGTGCCTATCCCTGCGGGAGAGCATCTGCTTAAGCGCACTCAATCTGGACGGATCGATCTCCAATGCCAGTGAGTCGCACAGGGTCTGGATCAGCTCGTAGGCGTCTGTGTCACGCGGCACGGTGGTAACGGTGCTGAACTCCATCGAAGCCGAGTCCTCTACCTGTGGGGGCGATAGCAGTCTCAGTACGTTCTTGGAGTGGTTGTGGTCGGCCAGAAAGAGCAGGCGAATGGTCTTCAGTACTGGAAGCGGTAGGGATTGCTCTCGACTTGACACATCCACGCCGATTGTGGATCTAACGAATTCTAAGGTGCGCTTCAGTGACCTGGTCGTGATCAGCTCTCCATTCTCCTTCACGAGTTCGATGTTCAGCGCGTAGATCAGGTCTGCTAAGGTCGCGGTTCCGACCGCAGCGCCGGATGAGAAATGGAAATCCGCAAGTTTGATGTGAGTCTGCTGCTTGTCTACTTTTGCCATGTGGAAGAGCCGTGGGTTGTGATCTATTGCTATCGAAAGTGAGATCGCAACGTTTGCATGATAGGTAAGGCACCTCAATTCCACAGTCTGATCTGATGCGCGGCCGGGGTCTCGGGAGAGGCTGCAAACACCGCCGTCTAGCTTAGTGGACCTGAGTTCTGGAGGAATTCGGTCTGGCTACACAGACAAGGATCCGCACTCAGATCCGAGGGCCAGGATTGGCCAAAAGCGACAGTCGGTGAGGCGCCTGCTAGTGGAAGGCATGCCTACCAGCCCGGACTTGCAGTTTGACCAGTCCGTCTCTCTGTAGGAGCACGCGGGCCATAGACAGGCCCGTCAGGACGGGGGATAGTTCGCATAGGTCATCCCTTGGCGCTGCATGAGCATTCTCAACGTTCTGCTTCGCCCGGATCAGCTTTTAGTGGCGGTCGACACCCTTGCGGAAGATGCGCTCTCCGGCGCTACGTCTGCAGGTGCGAAGGCCCTGTTGATTCCGCAGCACAATCTAGTGCTAGCGACTGGGGCTCAACTCAGTTCTTTCTGAGGATCTACGAGCTTTCTCTATAGGCCAGCTTCCGAAGCGATTTCACGATGGAGCAGCTGATGCGGGAGTTGGGGTTGGTCATCGACCAGCTTTGGCCGAACTACGAGCGTGCGGCTTTGGAGGCGGGTATCTCCAGCACCTTGCTCCACACCGAGTTGGTGCTTGGTGGTTGGTCGCCGCAGAGCCGACGATTCGAGGCGACGGCATACGCCAAGAGTGAGTCCGGTGTACCTGCTGTCGTGCAGCGCCTAGCTGGGGGACTTGCCTCTCCTGGTGAGCCATTGAAGGGCCAGTCCGATAGCTCTGAACTATCGGAGGTTCTTTCCGCCGGCAAGCTTCAAGCTGCCTGGCTGAACGAGAAGTCGGGGCGAAGAGTTGCCGGCGGCAACTTGCTCGCGCTTGTTCTCCGTAAGGACAGAGCTGAGGTCCTCAATCTGGGTCAGCTCGACCTCTGACCCGGGCCACCGCTCCTTGAGTTACATGCTGCCGATGTGGAATTCGATGTTCCTGATAGCGCGCGCCTTTCTTCGAATTTTCAACCTGACATGAAGAAGCTTACGATTGGCTTGAGCATTTTCAACTGATACTCCAGGACGCCCCCATCGCTTTGATCGGTATCGACCCTATAAGAGAAGTCCACGGACTGTTGGCGCGCTTTGAATTGATATGTGATGCGTGCGTCGCACTGATAGCTGTCGATGTTGTCGTCGTACTCAAGCGTGCGGATGTTTGATATCTCGTAGGTCTCCCCGAGCACGCGAAAGTCCTCTGACGCATTAGAGCGGTTGCGGTCTGCGTACTTATCGACCTCTGCCTTTACAGCTTCATCCAGGACCGCGAGGGTGTCGGAGTCTGCGCAATTCGGTGTGCCTCCTGGGCAGCCAGTGATCAGAGCGCAGATCGCCAAGGTCCAAACGAGGCTAGTTCCTTTCATGATGCTTCCTTGATTTCATGCGTGGGTTAAAGCTTGGTGCGCGGGACGGGGCGTGCACCTGAGTCGAGAGCCGAATTGGTGAAATGCGTGAGGACTATAGTCCGTCGCACTATAGTCTTAGCGCCCCTATCTTCGGGCGTCAATGGCGACCGACGGAAAGGCTGTTCAAAAGACCTTCGGGGGGGTACTTCGCGCGGTTCGCACCGAGCGGGAGATCTCTCAGCAGGACCTTGCCTTAGATGCAGGTTTGGACCGGACCTACATCTCATTGTTGGAGAGAGGTCTCCGTCAGCCTACGCTATCGACTCTTATCGCCCTGGCCGGTGCGTTAGGGGTAGATGCGGCCTCTTTAGTGCAGAAAACGACAGATTCCCTAAAGAGTTAGGCTCGGTCAGGGAGGCTGTTCGGTGAGGGGCTTTGAGCCAGACGTGGAACAAGCTCATGGTTCTGATCCCCCGCGAGATAGTCGGATCCAGAGACCTGTTCAGATTGATCCTTCCCGCGGGGACGACCAACCCCCAACCTCTTGGTCCTAGGGCTGGGCTAACCCCGTCATTCGCGCGCGAGGCCGGGTAGCTGTTGGACGCAGTTGGCCCAAGAATCCATGTGAGGCATCCTTCACCTGCTGGTCGGGCTCTTGGAGGGTTGACGGTGTGCCGCCGGCTACTCCCACCCTGCGTGGCACCTAGCGGACCATGCGAAAACGGTAGAATGAGGCCATGATCGAACAGCTCGCACTGCGCAATGTTGGCCCAGCTCCGTCAATGGATCTGGAGTTTGGACGTCGTCTCAACCTGCTGACCGGTGACAATGGTCTGGGCAAGAGCTTCCTGCTGGACATCGCATGGTGGTCACTGACTCGCAAATGGCCAGCTGAGCTGAATCGTCGTCTGCCTATGGGCCTTCCGGCCAAGCCGCATGGGGATGAGCCGGCGTCTATTACGTTTTCAGTGACAGGCCAGTCAAAATCTGTCACCTATCAAAGCAAGTTTGATCGGAAGGACCAGGCTTGGAAGGGCGCAGCTGGAAGACCGGTCAATCCGGGGTTGGTGCTGTACGCTCAGGCCGACGGTAGCTTTGCCGCATGGGATCCGGCGCGTAACTATTGGCGAAAGAAGGGAAACGTGGATGTGCAGGATCGTCCGCCTGCTTACGTTTTCTCCACCCAAGAAATCTGGGACGGTCTGAGGGACTCTGAAGGCCGGGTGCTGTGTAATGGACTCATCTCTGATTGGGCGAGTTGGCAGAAGGAGCGGGGTGAGGCATTCAAGCGCCTTGAGGCCGTGCTTTCATCATTGTCGCCATCAGCAATGGAGCGTATCCAGCTTGGCAATCTGACTCGCATCAGCCTCGACGATGCTCGTGACATTCCGACGATAAGGATGCCGTACGGTCAGGACGTGCCAGTTCTACATGCATCTGCGGGCCTTCGCCGCATCCTGGCTTTGGCCTATCTGCTTGTATGGACATGGGAAGAGCACCTGAAGGCTGCTGCGCTGATTGATATGAAGCCTACGCATCAAGTGACCTTCCTTGTGGACGAGATCGAATGCCACCTGCACCCCAAGTGGCAAAGGCGGATTGTCGCCGCGCTTCTGGAGGTAGTGAAGTCATTGGCTGCCAAAGCCAGCGTGCAGGTGATCGCCGCAACGCATTCGCCTTTGGTGATGGCGTCAGTGGAGCCTATTTTCGATGCCAAGGAGGATGCTTGGTTTGATCTGGACTTTGAAACGATTGGCAAGCGCCAGTCAGTGGTGGTGCGGCAACGCCAGTTTGTAGTACACGGAGAGGCTGGAAACTGGTTGACCAGTGAGGCATTCGATCTTCGATCATCCCGCTCGATTGAGGCAGAAGAGGCCCTTGAACGTGCGGCATTGGCTATGGCGCGTAAAGACTTCAGCAAGTCCGATGCCCAGGCAATTCATCTCGAACTTCAGAAAGTAATCGGTGATACCGATCCGTTTTGGCTGCGCTGGCGCTTTGTCGGCGAGAAGAAGGGGTGGTTGCCATGATTCCTGTTGTCGCTAAGGCAGAGCCCGCAGACTTTAACGCCAATGTTCGGGCGCGCGGCGCTAAATCGATGCGCGCCAAGGGCATCGACCCGGATGTTCCGCTACCGTCTGGAAAGAAGCTCAGTCCCTTCTGGCGTGACTGCCTGGATGATCTTTATCGGGAGTACAACCAGACTTGTGCATATCTGGCGGTCTACATTGAGAGGGCCGTGGGTGGTGTGACTGCCGACCACTTTGTGGCTAAGTCCAAGTTGCCGCGAAGAGCCTATGAGTGGGATAACTTCCGTCTGGCAAGCGCAATCGTCAATGCGCGCAAGTGTGATTTTGATGATGTCCTGGATCCTTTCGTCTTGCCTCCACAATGGTTTCAAATCGAACTGGTATCAGGACGTATCTATCCAAATCCGGGTATTAATCCGGTCGACATTGATCGAGTTGATGAAACGATCAAGCGCGTGGGCCTGGACAATGACATCAATCGAAAGATGCGTGCTACGCATTTTCAGGACTATTGCGCGGGCGACATCAGCGAGAATTTTTTGCGAAGGCACTCGCCGCTGGTTCACTTCGAAGCCCAGCGGCAAGGACTGTTGTAGCGACCTCCAAGCCTGACCCTTACCCCCATGGATTGGCAATAGGTCAGGGGCATTGTTGCGGCGATGAGCCATGGAGTTGATTATGGGTTTGATCAGTTGCAATTGGCCTTCTTGCCTCGCTTTGGTCGATCTGAGGCCATGCTGCTGATGAACTCAGCCGCAATTGCGTGGCCATCCGCTACAGGGGAAACGCGCCAGGGGGATGCGCTGTTGCCGTGACGCTGGGTCTCTTTTCGAGAGAAAACTCAATTCGCCGCACAAGCTGCCGGATGTTAGTTGGCCAACCCCAGTGCGGACTTGGCCAGCGCTGTGGCGATCTCTTTGAGCACGCCGATGCTGACCGAGCCGCCAACAGTGGCGACTTTTTGCTTGGTCTTATTCCAGATCGTCTCATCGCGGATCGTATCGATGAAATCATGCCCTTCTGGCGTGAGACGGAATGCTAGGGCTGCTGTGGGTACGGTTGAGTCGCGACTGCCCAAAGAGTACTGAACGTTGCCTACCGCGAGACCGGAATCGACGATCAACGCCAAGTGATAGGCAACTTGGGGTTGAGTGAATCCCTCAATCGGGTTGGTGGCGCTGAAGGGGCGTTCGCTTGTCTCTAGAGCCAGCATCAGCTGGCGAATCAGTTCGCTATCACGTTTCATGGGGTGCCTGAGTTGGTTGCTGGTTAGGGATTGGAATTCTGGAGCCCCATCCTCACCCGAGAAGCTGGGAAAATGTTCTAGCGGAAGCTCTGCTGGATCATCGTTGGAGTCCGGACTCCGGACTCCGGACTCCGGCTCAATATTCCAATGAGACAACCTTAGACGCAATCCGAGCAATCCGGCGACTGCCTGTCGCCCGCTCCAGCAAATGGACTCTCGCCGAAGTTCCACCGCTTCGGACAGAGTTGATCAGCTGAGTCTTGCTCAGGTTGTCAGAAAAATCCTACTCACGTAACCCGGATGGCTGGTGGAGGTTTCTGCCTGGGCGCGGCATGATAAGGGGGCGGGTAGCGTGCTGGCCTAATGCTTCGCCTAATCGCTGTTACCCATACCTTTCAGACTCCAGGGGAAATCGATGACTTACACCGCTGAGATCAGTAGGACCAGCCCGACGGCTTTCCTTTTCCTTGTCGACCAGTCCGGTTCCATGCAGGACACCATGCAGAACGGGAAATCCAAGGCGCAATTTGTTGCAGATGTGCTGAACCGCACGCTCGCTACGTTGATCACTCGATGCACTAAGTCCGAAGGCACCCGGGACTACTTCGAGGTCGGTGTCCTGGGCTATTCGGGCTCTTCTGCCAGCAATGGCCTGAGTGGTGGGCTCTCGTCAACAGTTCTCCATCCCATTTCCGGGATTGAGGCCAATCCGCTCCGAGTGGAAAACCGCACCAAGCGCGTTGACGACGGTGCTGGCGGACTCGTCGATCAGTCCATCAAGTTCCCGGTCTGGTTTGAAGCCAGTGCCTCCGGTGGCACTCCGATGTGCACCGCGATCACCACCGCGGCTGGTGAGCTGGCTGCTTGGTGTGATGCGCACCCGGATAGCTACCCTCCGACAGTGCTTCACGTCACCGATGGTGAGTCAACCGACGGTGATCCCGAGTCACTTGCGCATCAGTTGCAGCAGATCAGCACTAACGATGGAAACGTGCTGCTGTTCAATCTGCACGTGAGCACGAGCGGTGGAGATCCGGTCAAGTTCCCAAGTTCCGACGCCGGCTTGAGTGACTCTTACGCAAAGTTGCTGTTCCGGATGTCCAGTGCTCTGCCTCCGCATCTCCAAAAGGTTGCCGAGGAAAAGGGTATCAAGGCAACTATGGAATCGAAGGGCTTCGTGTTCAACGGTGAAATCGCAGAGATCGTCGACTTCTTCGACATCGGTACGAGGGCCGCGCAGCTGCGCTGATCATGGCACTGTCGGTTCTGTTTGAGGGGACGGTGGCTAAGCACAAAGAGTCGCCGAGCGACAATGAGGATGCCTACCGCCTAGCCCCCGACGTGGGTAGGATCGTACTGGCCGATGGTGCGTCAGAGTCTTTTGACGCCCGTAATTGGGCGCAGCTCCTTGTTGACCGCATGGCTGATGAGGATCTATCAGTGGCTGCGGTCGGGGCCTGCGCGCAGGCCTACAAGGCTTTGCATGACCCGGAGCAGCTCACCTGGTCAAAAGCAGCCGCATACCAGCGGGGGAGCTTTGCCACGTTGCTAGTTGTGCAAGACCTCCCCGAATCCAGCTCGGTTAGGGTTTCCGCCGTCGGAGACAGCCTGGCCGTGTGGCTCGATGCGGACACGATGCTTGCATCAGTCCCCTATGGTAGCTCGGAGCAGTTTCTGGACAAGCCGGTGTTGCTCTCTACGAGGATGGATCTGAACGAGCCGGACGGTCTGCACTGTTCTGTGCACAAATGGGGGTATGAGGAGCAAGGGCACAGGTTCTTGCTTTGCATGACCGATGCACTTGGCGCCTGGCTCCTTTCCCATCAAGAGAGAGGAGACGCATCAGCACTGGAAGCCTTGTGTAGTATCCGAGAGCCGCATGAGCTTGTTGCGCTCGTGGAGAAAGAGCGTGCTGCGGGCCGGATGCGTCGCGATGACTCCACGCTGATTATCGCGTCAGTCACCAGGTCTTGAGGCGGATCTGACAATGGCCTACCCATCCTTAGAGCAGTACAACGAAGCACTGCAGTCCCCTCAGCTGGTGCTACTGGATCCTGAGCTCAAGCGCGGTGCGTTGAAAACCACTGGTCTCGGTCTGCCATTGGCGCTATGCGGCGGCTTCGCGCTGACGTACAAGGTGACAGTAGGCGCGAAAGATTACGCACTGCGCTGTTTCCACAAGGAATCTCGTGAGCTGGAGCACCGCTATCAGGCAATTTCGTCAAGGCTGAAGCAGCTCAATAGTCCGTACTTCCTCAATTTTGAGTTCAATCCAGCCGGGATTCGGATTCAGGGGAGCACGTACCCTACCGTCAAGATGGCGTGGGCCAGTGGGACCACGTTGGCTGAGTTCCTTGAGGTCAAGCACAATGACAAGGCGGCGCTGACCAGACTACGCGCTGCTTTGATCTCATTGGCTGCTTACCTGGAGCAGAACAACGTTGCTCATGGAGACATCCAGCCAGAGAACCTGATGGTCAGTGCTGATGGCAGCACAGTGCAGCTGATCGACTACGACGGCCTGTATGTGGAGTCACTCAAGGGGGCTAAGGCGACCGAGCTGGGCCAGATCAATTTTCAACACCCTCAGCGTTCGGCGAACGATTTCGGTCCCACTTTGGATCGGTTCTCCTTCTTGACGCTGGATGTGTCGCTCCAGGTCCTGATCGCTGCTCCATCGATGTGGGCCTCCACCAGATCTGAGCCAAGTGCGGTCGTGTTCCGGCGAAATGATTTCCTAGACCCGACCCAATCGACATCCTTCCAGAGCGCAGTGGCTATCCCTGGCGCCCGGGTCCATGTGGAGAATCTGGCCAAAGTAGCTGCCGCTCCCTTCTCGACGGTTCCTTCGCTGGCCGACTTCCTGACGGGCACGGGTGTACCTGCGGGACCAATCTCGATCAGCGCGGCCCCAAGGATCCTTACCTATCAGGGCCCCTATGTGGTCGCTGCTGCCGCCAACTACTCGCAAGTACTGCAGCTGGTCGGTAATCGAGTAGAGCTCGTGGGTTGCATCCAAGAGGTCAGGCGTGGGCGTGCCAGAAATGGCAAGCCATACATCTTCGTGAACTTCGCCGATTGGCGGGGGCTGGCAGTCAAGCTGGCGATCTGGTCTGACGGCATGGATGCTATCAGGACCGGTCTCCCCGATGCTTCCTGGGTGGGGCGCTGGGTTTCGGTGATGGGCCTAATTGACCCTCCATACAGCAACAGTGTTCGCGTCAAGAACAGCTCGCGCTCGATCAGCTATACCCACCTGTCGATCACGATCACCTCGCCTGGTCAGATACAGACACTTGCTGAAAAGGATGCCAAGTTCCGGCTTCAGGTAGCAGGGAAGCCTGTGGGCGCTGCCTTGGGTGGCGTCACGACGCAAGCAAACAGCCGAAATGCCAACATCATCAAGGGCATGGGCGGGGCGGTGGCAAACCCTGGACCGCTCCCTCCGTCAAGCCCAAATCCATCGCCTTCTCAAAGTCGGAATCAAGCGATCCTTGGGGGGATGCAGCGGCAGTCACCGACTCCGCCCGCGATGCCGCCACGTCGACCATCCGTCCCCGGGAGCGTTCCTCCCAAGCCTGTCTCATCCAACGCCGGGTGCTGGCCGGTCGTAATAGCCGGCGCATTGTTCGCGGTCGTGCTGAAGGCGTGTGCGGGGTAGAGGATGGCTTCGGTGCAGAACGCTTTTAGACCCTGCCTGCACGTCCTGGTTTGATGGTAGATGTGGCTGCTTGCAAACGCACACCCTAAACAAATTTTGGGAGATGTATGTCCAGTTTGGTGCAGGAAATCCAGCACGATGCGCTAGACCCTAAGATCGGCGTTAGTGACCTTCTTCGAAAGGCATTGGTGATCTCAACCAAGCTCAAGATCAGTGAGGACACCGCTTGGATTAAGGCCGAGCTTTCAGGCTACGCCGGTGATGCTGAGTTGCCTGACTATAGAGATCTGCGTGGGCTCCCTCAGGTCCACAATCCCTATCATGGTTACTTGCCTTTTAACATGCCGGCGGAGATGGAAAAGGAGTTCTGCAAGTTGCCCATGGGATTCAGCGTGGCGGAGGTCGAGGCGCTTCTCAGAGGAGCGGAGAACGAGCTTCGCTTTAGCTTCCCACCAAGGGTCACCGCCTACTTCCTGAAGCATATGGAGGTGAAGATGCAGCCATCGCTATTTATCTCAAAAAGTGTTTTCCATGGCGTCTTGGACACGGTCCGAAACCGCGTTCTTCAGTGGGCGCTAAATCTTGAGTCAGCAGGAGTAGTTGGTGACGGTTTGAGCTTCAGCCCAACCGAAGTAAGCGCTGCCAAGCATGTTACGAACATCACCAACAACATTGGTGCTATGCATAATTCGCAGCTTCAGCAGCTGTCTGCGGGGCAGCAGTCGTACCAGATGATTGAGAGACGCGACGAGCTTGTATCACTCTTGGAGCAAATCAAAAATGCCGCCACATCCGAGGGTGCCCCTGCTCAGGTAGCTGTGGACATTGACACAGTCTTGATTCAACTCCAGTCCGACTCTCCCAAGCGGGGAGTCGTGGAGGAGTCTCTGAAATCGCTGCGAACCATTCTGGAAGGAGCAGCTGGTGGCGTGCTTTCTAGCTATGTTCCCCAGCTTGTCGGCTTAATGGGAGCAATGGGAATCGGGTGAGGCCTATGGGCTGGGGGGACGCTGGGAGCTCGATCTGGCGCGATCGGCTTGCTGAGCCGATCGCACCCTGCTGAATGGAGCTTAGCAAGTCTCTACGGTCGGTCCTAAATTTTCATCCTCCGCCGTTCTTAGCCCAGTCCATAAGTAGCTTCACTGTCTTCTTGGCTTCTGAAGTTCGTGGCGCCCGTGACCGATAGGCTCGGAAAATTCCCGTGCGAATGGACTGCTCAAGTTCTGGCAAACTGGCCAATATGGTCTGTCTGTACTGCGTAGGGTCCGCGACCTGAATGACACCGGCATCTAGCATGGCTAAGGATGAAAGTAGCCCAACTACCGATGTACGTGGATCAGCCAATCGAATTCGGCTCGAAAGCGCCTTGAGCACTCTCCAGCGTTCATCCTCGGGAAGATTCATGCAGGCCCAAAGCCAGTCAACTGGGAAGCCCACCCATGTCCAGCCGAGCTCAATGAGCTGAGCAATCCAAAGCATGGCTTGCCTGGGTGTGATCCATCCGTGCCGAGAAGCCGTAATGATCAGGGAATGCAACGCCGCAGATGGAATTCCGGTAGAAGCAGTTGCGATGGCCCGGAGGCTGAGCTCTTCTGCAATCAGCGTGAGGCCGTGAAACTTTGCGGCGTGGAAGGTGGCGAACGTCTCTGATCCGAAGGCATCCAAAAGCTGAGCGGCTTCACCGGACAACGGGACTGTCGGCACATCGATAATTCTGCACTGGCTAATGATCTTCGACACTCTTTTCCAGAACTTAAGCAGGGCAACCCGCTCGGCGGCGCTTCTGCTTGTGATGTAAAGGTTGCCCTGCTCGTCAAGATTCATATGCCCGACTGATCGACGTCGTTCACGCTCCTCGGCGCGCCAGTCACAAAGCTGAGCAACCGCGAGCTTAGTGATGCGCGGTGGCTTGAATAGGCGGCCGGCAAAGTCCTCGGCGTCGATTGTGGCGAGCAGAAGAACAGTTGTCGCGTCCAGAATCCACCCAGCCGATGCCTCCAGTATGGATTCGTCAGCCTCAATGTCGGGAGTGGTCCCAGAGTGAGAATGTGGTATCCAGAATTTGGACTTGAAGATGAACTCTCTAGGGCTTGTTTGGAACTGCTTGGCCATCAGCACAGCTGGGAAGTGTCCTCGCTTCGCCAGATCAAGCCGTTCCTCCACCTCCCGGTGGCGCGCACTCAGCATCCTCTTGGCCTCTGCCAGTTGGAACTCGATATCTCCACTGATGCGCTGAACGCCCGTCTGCTCCTTTGAGCTCAAGCCGATCTGCTGCACTGCCTCGGCATAAAGGATTTCGGAAGGACCGCGAATGGATCTGATCTCCGCTACCTTCCCATCAAACGGCTCCCCCATAAGCGTCACGGTGGCACCGGATTGCTGTCCTATAAGCTGCTCGATCCAAGGATGACGGATGGGATCTAACGAGCGAATACCCGGTAGCGACGGTGCACCAGCCTTGCTGATGTAGAATTTGTCGTCTACCTGGTTTTCGATGTAAATGGCCACGATCGTGCCGCGCTGCACGGTATCAACGCGCCTATGTGACTTGCGGTTGACTCCAAGCGCGAAGACCTGTGACGCGCGTTCCGGCGTAACTAGATCATTGCGCAACAGTTCAATGGCGTCTGCATCGTCTTCCTTGATCCCAAGAATAACCCTAGCCTGCATCAGGAAAATGTAATCATCGGCCGACTTGGCGGTGGGCTTGTTCAGCGTCAGAAAAAGCTTTCTTGCCTCGCGTGTTCGCCCCATATTTGCAGCAAGCCGTGCCCAGTCACGTACAGACTGGGTCGTCGCATTGGGGGTAGCGATTGCTTCTTGGAGTGCGAGCAAGGCTTGGCCGCGATCGCCAGCCTGATAGTACGCCTGCGCAAGTCGTGTCTGCACTTCGGCGCTGTCGGGGTTGCTTTGATGGACTTTCTCCAATGTGAGGATGGATCCAGAAAAATCTAAGTTGTCGCATTGCGTCTCTGCCAGGACCATCGCGGCATGCTCGTTGATCAGCTCTCCCGATTCTGCGAACGCGATCTCCTTAAGGCGGGGGATCCATCGGCCGAGTGCGATGCCGGCTCCGCTCATTGCCAAGGGAGTTGCGATTCCGAGCGCAGCTTCGGAAGTCATGCCTGTCGGATCTATCTGTCGAAGAATGCGGTCGATCTCTCGCTTGTTGGAATCGGAGGCGCGACTATGCTGCGTCGCCAACCATCCGAGAAGCGGTAGGGATTCGCCGTGGTCACTGACATGCGCAATGCCGTCACTGATGACGCTCTGCGGGTCGTCGGTTCGTAAACAAATTCGCAATCGCTCTACATGTGCAATCGAACTCTCTATGGGCGTCACTCTGGGGTCAGAAAGCACCTGCTGTACGATGGTCCTTGCCTCGTGTAATCGATTTGCCGAAGTGAGTGAAGATGCATAGGCGAGCTTCGCAATCGCATCAATGGCATGGTCGGAGGCAGCGCCCTCATCTGGAGGCTGAATGTCACTGTCATGTTCACAGAGAAGGCATCGGTGGATCCAGATGTCACGTTGCCCGCTCTTAATTGCAAGCGCCTCATCCCACGAGCTAGCGGAATCGGCAAATCGTCCGGCGGCACGGTAGGCTGCGCCGAGATTGGTCAGGAGAACCCTCTGGAGTGATGAATTCTCCGGACCTTTGATTGAATCAAGGTGTTGCTGCAGGAGAGAAATTATTCGGGAAATCTCACCCTGATCGGAATTGTCTGTTGCAATTGCTAGGGCATTTGCGAGCTGATTGATTTGAACGCCGAGAGCCAAATGCGGTCGAGTGGATCGCGCGACTGAAAACCAGTGAGCGGCGCGATGTGGTGCACCAAGCGCTGCTGCTGAATCGGCAAGTGCTACCGCTATTCTATCTAGCCGGTCGCCAAGATGAACCTTCGCGAATGCCTCGAGGTCAGAAATTTCCGCACCTCCGCGCCTGGCGCGAAGCCGAACGCAGCCGCCAACAGCCTCTGCGAGCGTAGCTTCTGTTGCTGAAGAGAGGGCGAGATCGGCGAGTCTCTCTGCTACCTCAGTCTCGTCAAGTTCTTCGGCTGCCAATGCTCCAAGAATGAGAAGTTGCGCATTCGGCAATTGGTATTCGGCCTCAGTATTTGCAATTGCCAGAACGTCCGCATAGCTTTCCATCCCATAGAGTGCGCGGCACCGGATACGCTTGACCGCATTCTCATTTGTAGAGCCGCTCCGCGCGTCGAGTATGGCTAACGCTCGCAGTGGCATCCCATTATTAACCCAATCTTCTGCGGTTCTGAGGTCATCCGGTAGTGATTGGTCAATCTCGGTGGTTAAGCTCGGCATCATGCCGTTTACGAGCCCTAGGTACTCACTGATTACCCGCACATCTGATGGTTGAAACACGAAGTCAATGAGATGCTTCTTCAGTAGGTTGGAAGATTGGACGATGGACGCCAGGTCTTCGAGTGCAATTATTGATACCCTGTTGACCTTTCCATGCAGACGAGCAGTCCTGGCATGCTGCTGCAATCTTGCATCTCTGCTGTTTAGGGTAACGATGCTGTAGTAGTCCAGGGGTGGCACGAACTCGTGGCACAGCTCCAACTCCTTGTCGAAGATGGCTGTAGTGAGCTTTGATCGAGCATATGCCTTGCACTGGTATCCCCAGTGGCCGAGGTTGGGATTGCGGGCGTGAACGTACACGTCGACGCCATTCTGGGCCTGCCCGCTAACGCCAATGCGCTGGGCCTCCAGCTCGGGCTGATGCCTCTCGTTAACGTGGAGGAGCACAAGCTCCTCGAACTTCTCGCTATCAAGTGAATTCAGCCAGCTATTGATAAGGTTGCTTGCCATGAGGTCCTAGAGGTCCACTTCCAGTTCTTGCCGGAGCGCGATGTGTATCCGCACCGAAGTCTAACTTCCCAGCGCAGCTAAGCAGGATATAGCCGCCAAGCTTGGGTAGCGCTTCTAGCATCCGATTGATGCTGGGGAGCTCTGGTGCCTTGCTTCCAGCCTTGGGTCTCAGACGGATCCAGTCTGCTTGGCTGACACCCGTTACAGCCTCAGTGCTGACCTCGAAAGCGTTGTATTAAGGACAGACTGCCACTTCTAGGGGACTATAGGGATAGATGCGTGGAGGCGCAGGAGCTTGGGGCCCGCTCTTAGAGGCCCGATCAAAAGCGATGGAGCGGTTCACCCGGGCTCCAGCCATCTATGACGAGAGGGTCGTATCCCCGCCCCTCGCTTTAGCTCTGTACTAGTGCCGTCGCGCGTCTTCTAGTTGGAATTCACCGGCGCAATCATCCATAGAAGTCCGTGAGCATCCGCAATGACTGGGGGTGCATTTGGGGGTATTGAGTTTAATTAAAATTTCAAAAGGCATTTAATTTCAATGAGGTGTGGTGTCTTTATGGTTCGGATAAGCGCACCATCCCGCAGTCGCTCGCTTCCGCAGCGTTCTTTCTCCTGTGGCGAATTGCAGCGCGTTTGCCAGGCGCCGGAGTCGCATACGCAGGGCTGTCAAAAAGAAGAGTGAACTCGAAGCATTTGACGTGGCCACGCATCTTCGTACGCCTGAAGAAATGGCCGCCTATCTCGATGCCTGCATCGTCGAAAGCGACGACGATTCGGCCTTCATGGCCAAGGCACTGGGCGATATCGCGCGTGCCCTATCGGGCGCTGTCCGGCGAGCGGAGTCCTGATTTCGCGACCGCTGCCTGAGCGGCACGCGCTCGCGCACACGATCTCCCGGAGGCGGCATGCTCAGTCCGGAATGCGGGCGATCACCTTGATCTCGAAGTCGAATCCGGCAAGCCAGTTGACGCCCACCGCCGTCCAGTTGGGATAGGGCTTCTCGGGGAAGACCTCGCTCTTTACGGTCATGACGGTTCCGAACTGGTTCTGCGGGTCCGTATGGAAGGTGGTCACGTCGACGATGTCGTCAAGCCCGCAACCACCGGCCTTCAGGGTTGCCTCCAGGTTCGCGAAGGCCAGGCGGACCTGCGCCTCGAAGTCGGGCTCGGGTGTCCCGTCGCTGCGGCTGCCCACCTGGCCGGACACGAACAGCAGGTCACCCGACTGGATCGCGGCCGAATAGGTCTGCGAGGTGTACAGGTCCTGCCGGCCGGCCGGGAAAACGGCATTGCGCTTGCTCATGGGATTCTCCAGAAGGGGATCGATGAGCCTCAAGGTAGTCCTCGGCATTGGCCGGATAAACGCCTATAAAGCGCCATCACTATTTGCCAAATCAAAACAATCGGCGGGCGTGGCGGCGCGGCTCATGCCGCGTGCAACTGCAGCTCCACATACTCCGCCAGCCCCCGGCAGGCCAGCAGCAGGCCTTCGCGCGCGCCGTCGCCGATGTCGTCCTTCTCGGCGCCATCCACACGCACGCGCTAGGTGGTACGCAGGATCTCCCGCGATGTGGTGACGCCTGCCGCTTCGCACCGCTTCAATGATTGCCGACGCAGGCCTGCCCCTTATGAACTGCAAGCTCTCCGCTCCCTCCAGTCTTGATGCAGAACACGGTGGAATAAAAGCGGGTCTGAACAACACTCTCGACCGTGCGAGCGGTATCCATACTGAATACATACGGCCTGTTCAGTGAAAGCGTTGGATTGAGCGCCCTTTCATGGGTGGATACTGGAATATAGCCATCCGGCACCTTTCCGTATGACATGCAATCACCCGGCATGAGTGTCAGGGGCTTGGCGCCCGCTGCCAGCTCAATAGCCCAGGTTCCACTTGGTGCGCGGCTCTCATGGATCATCACGCGGCCAACTGCAAATGAAGTTCTGCTCTTGCTTGGGACGCAGATCGCCGGAATACCATCGACAAGGATGACCTGCGCCTCTCTCCCTATTCCAAGCGGGGTTGCATCGGCAAAGTCAGCAGCACTGAAGCAGGATCCCGCCAGAATGAAGGTTCGAGCTATTGCATGGATTTTCATCAGTGATCGTGTGTGTTGCTGGAGTGAATTGTTGGGGGAAATGTCTACGCATGAAATTTGGCGAAATGGCGTGTCCGGTCGACGCTATGGTTGGCCTTGCTGCCGGCCTTCTCGGTGGAAACGGTCAGCCTCCAGAACAAGACGAGCCGCTCTCCACGTGATGGCGCTTGAGTGGCAGTTGAGGGTGTCGGTGCGTTCACGGATTGTTTTTGATCTGTACCGCGCGCCGCCAACAGTGCCGCATTTCTCATTCTTCGACCTGTTCCACGCTTTCTGGTCTTTTCTATTGGCGGTCCGCCAATCTTTCGGCATTTGTCCAAGGACTTCCTTAAGCGCGTATTTGTTGTATCTATAGAATCTCTTGGCGGCGTCCAGTGATTCTTCATCGCTGAAAAAGTCCATCGTGGCGTCATTGTCAGCGGTCATGTCTTCGCCTGTGCCCAGGGAACCCATGGTCTTTTGTTCAGATGAGATCAATTTTTCCCTGAGGTGGTCATTGCTGAATTTTCTGTTCGGAGGGCTGCACGCTGGCATGCATGCCAGGATGGATATGCATAGAAGCAGATATCCAGATGCGATTCTCATTGTTCAATTTATGTGCGCGACTGAATTCCCATCATCTCTTACGGTTGTGCGGCCGTAAATTCCGTGAGGAGGGTATTTGGACAGCTGGCAGCCTGGCACGTACTTGTCGGCGGCCGCAGATAGCAGGCAAATCCGTCAGAATTTCCCTCTTTTCTCAAAATTCGAGTGCCTCTTCCAAGGGCGCCTGCGTGGTGGTCTCAAGCGCTCTTGCAGTGCAGTTTCCGTGCAGAATCCGACAGCTTGCGCGGCGGGCCTCTCTATGGGTGCCTGAGGGGAGATTGAATGGGGCGCTGCAGTCGGCCTATGTCGATAATGGAGGAATGGGTGCGTGCTCGACGTGGGCCTGTATTCCAGCAATGTTACTTTTTCCCATGCCCATCCCAATAACCACCGGGCATTGGGGTGACAGTTCGTTCGATCCACGGCGCTGAACATGTGAGCTGCGCACTCTCACAGCCGCGCCTGCAGCTCCACATACTCCGCCAGCCCACGGCAGGCCAGCAGCAGGCCTTCGCGCGTGCCGTCGCCGATGTCGTCCTTTTCGGCGCCATCCACACGCACGCGCTCGGCGGCGTGGAATACCTCCAGCAGCGTGATCAGGCCGGCGGCGGCGCGGTCGGTACGCGCACGGGTCACGCCCTGGCCTGGGCTGGGCACGGGGCCCTTCCACGGTTGGCCATCGGCGGCATCGCCGCTGCGGATGCGCTGCAGGCAGCCCACCAGCGTGATCGGCTCAGGCAGATCAACGGCAGCGGAAAGCGCAGCTTCCAACGGCTCTGCCAGTTCGCGGGGCAGGTGCTCGGCGGCATCGCCCAGGGTGGCAAGCAGATAGGGGTAGCGGGGTGCGGTCATGGGACATCCTCATGCGGAACAGAGGCGCCACCCGCAAAGGGTGGCGGACGATGCGTGGTTCCAATACCGGAGTCGATGAACCGGCGGGCACAAGGCCCCCACGCACCGCCCGCCGTAGATCGGCAGACGGATTGCCAGCCGGCGCCACCCCGAGACAGGTGGCGCCGACTGACAAGCGTAAACAACATCGACTTCCGGGATTGGAGCCCGGGCCACCCGTTGTCGGTGGCGATTCATCATGCGCACGCGCAAACACTGCCCGCCAGTCATTCTTTCCAATGACTTCGTGCGATTCGAAAGAAAAAATGAATTATCGCTTTTGGCCTGTTTGGCGCGATGTAAAGGCAAAAGCGACATCCTGCGCGATGCCTTCGCACTGGCGGAATTCCAGTGATCCCACCCGCGGCAATGGACGCGGCACACGCGAAGTAAAGCTGGCTTAACCGGTGCGGCAGAGCGCGGCAGCACGATGCTAACGGCAATCGCCGGCAAGCGCAGCGCCGATCCTGATGGTGCTGAAGGATCGGCACTGGCGTAGACGCCTCAGTGCTGCCATCCGCCCGGCCCGGGCGGCCCTGCCATCTGCGCATGCGTCGTCATGGCCCGTCGCTCACGTGCGGGCTGGCTACATCGCCCATACGCGCCCAGCCGTGCCGATTCCGACACTGCGTTGCCGTGCGGTGTTCCGCCACCGCTGACCGCATCTGCCCTGCTGCACCGCCGCGAGTCGTGTCACACAGCTCTGGCTAGACTGTGCTTCTTTTCCGTTGCAGGAGGCACCCATGGCCCATCCCATTTCCGTCTCGTTGATCGGCGTCCCCACCGATGTCGGTGCCGGCCATCGGGGCGCGCGGCTGGGGCCGGAAGCGCTGCGCGTGGCGGGCCTGCCGGAGGCGCTGGCGGCGCGCGGCGTGGACGTGCGCGACCTGGGCAACCTGGATGGCCCGCGCAACCCGTGGACCGCGCCGGTTGAAGGCTACCGCCATCTGGACGAGGTGGTAGCCTGGAACCATGCACTGATGGAGGCCAGCTATGCCGAGCTGCAGGCCGGGCGCATGCCGATCATGCTCGGCGGCGACCATTGCCTGGGCATCGGCTCGATCACCGCAGTGGCCCGCTGGTGCCGCGAGCAGGGCAAGACCCTGCGCGTGCTGTGGCTGGATGCACACTCGGACTTCAACACCAGTGATGTCACGCCCTCGGGCAACATCCACGGCATGCCGGTGGCCTGCCTGTGCGGGCTGGGGCCGGAGGCACTGACCCGTCTGGGCGGCAGTGCGCCGGCAATCACGCCCGCCCAGGTGCACCAGATCGGCATCCGCTCGGTGGACCCGGAAGAGAAGCGCCTGATCAAGACCCACAAGGTCGATGTCTACGACATGCGCTACATCGACGAGAACGGTATGAAGCGCACCGTGGAGGCCGCGCTGGCCGGGATCGATGACAGCACCCATCTGCATGTCAGCTTCGATGTCGACTTCCTCGACCCGAGCATCGCACCCGGCGTCGGCACCACGGTGCCGGGCGGGGTGAACTACCGCGAAGCGCAGCTGGTGATGGAAATGATCGCCGACAGCGGGCGCATGGGGTCGCTGGATATCGTCGAGCTCAATCCGCTGCTGGACAAGCAGAACGCCACCGCCGAACTGGCCGTGGACCTGGTGGAAAGCCTGTTCGGCAAATCCACGCTGATGCGCGATTGAGGGCATCCCTGAACGGATCGCCGATCCGTTCACGCCCGCTGCACGCCGCAGCCGCCAGATTGCACCTCACGCGGCGGCGGTGGCTTCGGCCCTGCCTGCCGAGCGACAGAACCCCATCCGCGTTGTAGCGGTGAAGCGGCGAACCCAAGGAGAAGCCCATGAAGCGCGTAGTTGCCCTGATGCTGTTGTCGATGTTCTCGGTGGCCATGCTGGCCGGCTGCAACACCGTTGCCGGTGCCGGCAAGGACGTGCAGAAGGCCGGTGAAAAGGTCGAGGATGCCGCCAAGGGCAACTAAGCCCGACGCGGTGTGGAACAGAAAAAGGCCGGGATCTTCCCGGCCTTTTTTGTGCGTGTGTGCTGCCGTGTTGTTGCCATCGCGTGTGGCGATGGAGTGAACCATTCAAGCACGTGAGCATGTGTTTCATGAGCGGTTGACCGCCTTTCAACAGCGGATGCGGGAAGCTGCAGTCACGGTAAGAACGCCGTTGCAACCAAGGATTCCCAGCAATGAACAAAGACATCATTTCCGGCAAGTGGTCGCAGCTGAAGGGCAAGGCCCAGGCCAAGTGGGGCGATCTGACCAACGACGATTTCGATGTGGCCGAGGGCAATGCCGAATATCTGGCCGGCCGCCTGCAGGAACGGTATGGCTGGGCCAAGGACCGCGCCGAGAAGGAAGTCCGTGACTTCGAAGACAGCGTGCGCAAGGACTACCCGGACTACAAGTAAGCAGCCGGCGGTAAGCGGTTCCCCCACGTCGACGCCCGCACCCTCTGGTGCGGGCGTCGTGCTGTCAGGGACTCAACGTGTCGGCGGATCCGGCACGTAGCGGTTCGGAAACGCCTGCGGCTCGCGCGGCAGGCGCGAAGGCGGGTCGAGCACGATGCCGCGTGCGCGCAGCGCGCGTGCGCTGTCGTAACGCAGCTGCACGACCTGCGCCGGCGTACGGCTGGCCCGTTCGAATGCGGTATCACGCACCGAGGAGCGTTCGCGCGCGCCGTGACCGGTGCCCAGCGACGGCGCCTGCGACCGCGCTGAGTAGCCGTCCATGCGGCTGGCGCTGGCGTCCGCAGCGGATTCCGCAGCGGCCGGCGCCGGGGCGCCACGGCGCAGCAGCGGCTCCGGTCGGAGCGGCCAGCGACGCGCCTCCTCGAACACCGCCGCGCCGATCACCCCGATGTTGTCCGCACGGCCGGTACGGCTGGCATAGCTGCCACTGGGGCTGCTGAAGACGAACTGCGCCACTTCATCCTGGCTCTTGCGCCAGCCGGTGATGTCGGCGCGCTGGCCGGGGTTGAGCACGTAGCCGGTCTGCGACGGGTCGGCATCTTCGCCGGAGATGGCATTGATGCCATCCACCGAGAGCACCACCAGCACCCGCCGCGGGCTGTCGTTGTACAGGCGTACTGCATAGCGATGGCCGCGCTCGCCCGCCACCCAGCGCTGTCCATCGGCTGCATGGCTGCGCAGTTCGGTGCCGCGGTCGCGGTCGATCAGGGTCATCCGCACAGGGCCATCCTGCGGCATCGGCGGTGGCGGCGGAACCGGGCGGAAGCCGGCCAGGGGCAGGATCAGCAGCAGGGGCAGCAGACGTTTCATGTGGGAACTCCGGTGGGCTCGGGTGAATGAACGACCCGCAGGCCCTGACGGGGTTGGCCGTGGGCACGGTAAACTGGTTCCGTTCATCGAAGGTTTCCCCACGCAGTCATGACGAACCGAGTCCTTACCGGCATCACCCCCTCCGGCACCCCCCATCTGGGCAACTACGTTGGCGCCATCCGTCCGGCCATCGCGGCCAGCCGCACCCCGGGGATCGAGAGCTTCTTCTTCCTGGCCGACCTGCACAGCCTGATCAAGGCGCAGGATCCGCAGCGCACCCAGCGCGCGACGCTGGAGATCGCAGCCAGCTGGCTGGCCTGCGGCCTGGATCCGGAACACGTCTGGTTCTACCGCCAGAGCGACATCCGCGAAACCACCGAACTGATGTGGTTCCTGACCGCGATCGCCAGCAAGGGCATCCTCAATCGTGCCCATGCCTACAAGGCAGCGGTGGACAAGAACCGCGAGGAAGGCCTGGACGAGGATGCCGGCGTCAGCGCCGGGCTGTTCATGTACCCGGTGCTGATGGCTGCCGACATCCTGATCTTCAAGGCCAACCAGGTGCCGGTCGGTCGTGACCAGATCCAGCACATCGAGATGGCCCGCGACTTCGCCCAGCGCTTCAATCATGTCTACGGCAGGGAATACTTCCCGCTGCCGGAGGTGGTGATCGATGAGCAGGTGGCCACGCTGGCCGGCCTCGACGGCCGCAAGATGAGCAAGAGCTACCACAACACCATTCCGCTGTTCGCGCCGCGCGAGGAGCTGAAGAAGCTGGTGTTCTCGATCCTGACCGACTCGCGCGCACCGGGTGAGCCCAAGGACACCGAGGGCTCGGCGCTGTTCCAGATGTACCAGGCCTTCGCCACCCCGGAGCAGACCGCTGCTTTCGCCCGGGCATTCGCCGAGGGCATCAGCTGGGGCGATGCCAAGCAGCAGTTGTTCGAGCGCATCGACGGTGAGCTGTCACCGTTGCGCGAGCGTTACAACGCGCTGATGGCCGAGCCGGAAAAGATCGAGGCGCTGCTGAAGCGCCGTGGCCAGCAGCTGCGCGAGACGTTCGCGATGCCGCTGCTGGATGAGCTGCGGCACGCCGTGGGGTTGCGCGACCTGTCCACCGCCGGCGACATCGCCAGCGAGGATGCCGGCGCTGCCCGCGTGGCGCCGCCGCAGTTCAAGCAGTACCGCGAGAAGGATGGTCGCTTCTACTTCAAGCTGACCGCCGGCGACGGCACGCTGCTGATGCAGAGCATTGGTTTTGATTCGCCGCGCGATGCCGGCCAGCTGATCGCCGTGATCAAGCAGGCCGAGCAGGGTGACGCGCTGCAGAGCGAGCTGTTCAAGCTGGAGGCGGAGGTTGACGCGGTCCTGGCGGCACTGGCCGCGCTGCGCGAAGATGCCTGAGCGGAGGGTGCTGTAACGCCGGGCCCATGCCCGGCGGCGCTACCTGATGCACCCCGCCGGGCATGGCCCGGCGCTACCGATGGATGTGGAGCCGGGCATCGGGCCCGGCGCTATGGAAGGAGTCTGCGATGGCGTGGTTGTCGCTGCTGCTTTTCCTGCCCTGGTTCGTCGTGCTGGGCAGCCTGTACTGGCTGTTCCCGCGCCAGCCGCGCACAACGCGGCGGCGCCTGTTCGATGGCCTGGTGCTGTTGCTGGCCTTTGTTCTGAGCATCGTGGCGATGCTGTGGGGCCACCACCTGGGCCTGGTGCAGACCGACGCGGGGCCGATCTGGCCGCAGGTGCTGGCGGTGCTCTATGCCTACGGCGCGTTCCTGGCGGTGCTGGTGCTGGCACTGCTGCTGCGACCGCGATGGTTGTAGTCGTGGGGCAGAGCGCGTGCCTCCGACCAAAGCCGCATCGAACCGGTCCTGCCTGCGCGCCTACCATGGACGCCTGATTCCGATTCCGCCAGGTGCGTGCCGATGATCGCCGACCCCAGCATCCACACCATCGATACCGGCTTCCAACGTCCCGACTTCGATGCGGCCTACCTGATCGTCGAGAACGGGCGGGGCGCCTTCGTGGACTGTGGCACCGGCCTGTCCGTGCCGGCGATGCTGCGGGCGCTGTCCGATGCCGGCCTTCAGCCCGACGCGGTGGACTGGCTTCTGCTCACCCATGTGCATCTGGACCATGCCGGCGGTGCGGGCCTGTTGATGCAGCAGCTGCCCAATGCCCGGGCCGTGCTGCATCCGCGCGGTGCGCCGCACATGATCGATCCGACCCGGCTGATCGCCGGCGCCACCGCGGTCTACGGCGCGGAGGAGATCGCACGCAGCTATGGCCGCATCGAGGCGATTCCCGAGCACCGCGTCGTGGTGGCCGAGGATGGCCATCGCCTCGATCTTGCCGGACGCGAACTGCTCCTGCTGCATACGCCCGGCCACGCACTGCATCACTACTGCGTATGGGATGCGCGCAGCCGCAGCTGGTTCACCGGCGATACCTTCGGTATCTCCTACCGCGAACTGGACAGCGCGCAGGGCGCCTTCATCTTTCCGACCTCTTCGCCCGTGCAGTTCGATCCCGAAGCGATGAAGGCGTCGATCCAGCGCATGCTCGACTACGATCCGCAGTCGATGTACCTCACCCACTATGGCCGCGTGGAGCAGGTGCAGCGGCTGGCCGGCGACCTGTTCGAGCAGATCGATGCGATGGCGGCGATCGGCCGCCAGTGCGACGAGCGGCCCGACCGCCATCGCTGCCTGCTGGCGGCGCTGCAGGCCCTGTACCTGGAGCGCGCGCAGCAGCATGGCTGTGTGCTGGATGACGCGGCGGTGGTGGCTGTGCTGGCCATGGACATCGAGCTCAACGCGCAGGGCCTGGCCTGCTGGCTGGATCGCGAGCGCCGCTGACGGAGCGGGACTGCGGCCGGCACTGCTGTCACGTTACACTCTGGTGACTTCCCATCCTGCCGTGGTATTGCCGTGAACCCGATGCGCGTGTTGCTGCTGTCGTCCTGCCTGTTCGTGGGTGGCCTGGCCCAGGCGGCCAATGACCTTCCCGGCGGCGGTATCGACCCGCAGGCGCTGTCGCGCCATGTGCGTGTACTGGCGTCGGACGAATTCGAGGGCCGCGCTCCGGCCAGCGAAGGCGAAGAGCGCACCGTGCAGTACCTGATCGAGCAGTTCCGCAGCTATGGCCTGCAACCCGGCGGCGTGGACGGCAGCTGGGTGCAGCCGGTGCCGCTGGTGCGTGCGCAGCTGGAGGGTGCGGCCACGGCCAGCCTGGCGTTGAAGCAGGGCCGCCGCGCCCTGGTCAATGGCGTGGATGTGACCCTGCAGAGCCTGCAGCCGCGCGCCCGGGTGCAGATCAAGGATGCACCGCTGGTGTTCGTGGGCTATGGCATCGACGCACCGGAACGCCATTGGAACGACTACAAGGACATTGACCTGCACGGCAAGATTGCCGTGGTGCTGATCAATGATGCCGATTTCGAGGCCGACGCTCCCGGCGCGTTCGATGGCAAGGCAGTGACCTACTACGGCCGCTGGACCTACAAGTTCGAGGAGGCTGCGCGCCGCGGCGCCGAAGGTGTGCTGATCGTGCACGAGACCGCACCTGCGGCCTATGGCTGGGCGACGGTGAAGAGCTCGGGTACCTCGCCGTTGTTCGATATCGAGCGCAGCCAGGCCGAGGCGATGGCCCAGCACACACCGCTGCGCGGCTGGATGCAGCGCGAGCTGGCCGAGGCGATCTTCGCCGACGCCGGCCTCGATTTCGAGGCGGAGAAGCGCAAGGCGATGCGTGCCGACTTCCGTCCGGTGGCCCTGGACAACGCGCGGCTGAGCGTCGATTTCGCCCTCAAGCGCGAACAGGTGGTGACCCGCAACGTCGTGGCCAAGCTGCCGGGCGGCGAGCACGGCGATGAAGCGGTGATCTTCTCGGCGCACTGGGACGCTTTCGGCATCGGCCAGCCCGATGCGAAGGGCGACCTCGTGCGCCGTGGCGCCATCGACAACGCCACCGGCGTGGCCACCGTGCTGGAACTGGGCCGGGTGTTCGCGGCCGGCCCGCAGCCGCAGCGCACGCTGTACTTCGTGGCGCTGACGGCTGAAGAAAAGGGATTGCTGGGGGCCAGCTACTACGCCGCGCATCCGCTGGCGCCGCTGGACAAGACCGCTGCCGTACTGAACATCGAGATGTTCAGCCCGGACGGGCCGACCCGTGACATCGCTTCGTGGGGCAAGGGCCGGGTATCGCTGGAAGGCGACCTGGAGCGGGTGGCCAAGGCACGCGGCCGCAGCTACAGCCCGGACCCCAACCTGGAGGCCGGTTTCTTCTACCGCGCCGACCATTTCGCCTTCGCCCGGCTGGGTGTACCGGCGATCACCATCGGCCCGGGCCTGGACAAGCTGGACGGAGGCGTGGAAGCAGGGCGCGCGCTGCGCGAGAAGTACTTCGCCGACTGCTATCACCAGGCCTGCGACGCGTGGACGCCGGGCTGGGATCCCAGCGGTCATGCCGCCGATACGCTGCTGGTCTACGACCTGGGCGCGGAGCTGGCCAACAGCCGGCGCTGGCCGACCTGGGAGAAGGACTCCGAGTTCCGCGCTGCCCGCGACAAGAGCGAGGCGGCACGCCGCTGACGGCTAGCGCCTGCGCAGCAGCGTCCAGGCACCCCATGCACTGGCGGCCAATGCCGCCAGGTAGCAGGTGATCATGGTGCCGAGGCTGACCGTGCGCAGGCCGCTGAAGCGGCCGAGCAGGTTCATCCGCAGCGAGCTGTGACCGCTGCCCAGGTCCACTGCCAGCTGCACTGCCAGCGCGCTGGCGAAGACCAGAAGGGCGATGCCGAAGCCGGTGCGTGGCCAGCGCGCCTGCGCGCCCGGGCGTCGCAGCAGCCAGCCCAGCGTGGTTGCCACCGCCAGCAGCAGGGCGGCCCACATCAGGGGCGTAGCGGGAGTTGCGGCAGCCACCGGCATTGCACCGGTGGCTGCCATCAGCACGGCATCCTTACTTGCGGGTGCCGTCGAGCCAGTTCGGGCCCTTGTTGGTGAGGAAGAACACATAGACCACCAACGATACCGCGATGGTGGCAGTGACATAGATGGCGAACCAGTCCACGTGGCCGGTCTTCAGCGCGCCCTGGTACAGCAGCGGGGCCGTACCGCCGAACAGCGAGTTGGCCAGCGCGTAGCCCAGGCCCACGCCCAGTGCCCGAACGTGGGTCGGGAACAGCTCGGCCTTCACCACGGCGTTGATCGAGGTGTAGCCGGTGAGGATGACGAAGCCCAGCGCCAGGGTGAGGAAGGCGAGGGTGGCATCGTGCTGGTGCGGCAGCTGCGTGATCAGGTACCAGCTGTACAGCACGCCGCCCACGCCGAAGAACACCAGCAGGCTCTTGCGCCCGATGATGTCCGACAGCCAGCCGCCGACCGGCTGCAGCACCATCAGGAAGGCCAGCACGCCCAGGTTGATCAGGGTGCCGGTCATCGGGTCGTCGCCTGCGAAGGCGGTCTGGATCATCTTCGGGCCGTTCACCGAGTAGGTGTAGAAGGCAATGGTGCCGCCGGCGGTGATCAGGAAGCACAGCAGCAGCGGGCGCCACTGGTGCACGAACAGTTCGTACATCGAACCGGATTTCTTGGCCTTGCCTTCGCGCGCGGCCTCGATCGAGGATTCTTCCAGCGATTCATCCATGCCACGGCGCAGCCAGAACACCACGACCGCGGCGATGCCACCGATGCCGAAGGCGATGCGCCAGCCGAACTCGGAGATCTCCGGCTTGCCCCAGACGTTCAGCATCAGGAACAGGGTCAGCTGGGCCAGCACATGGCCGCCGACCAGGGTGACGTAGTGGAAGGAGGACAGGAAGCCACGACGGCCCGGAATGGCGGCCTCGGACATGTAGGTGGCGCTCGCGCCGTACTCGCCACCGGTGGCGAAGCCCTGCAGCAGGCGCGCGAACAGCAGGATGATCGCCGCCCAGATGCCGATGCTGGCGGCAGTGGGGGTGATGGCGATGATGAAGGAGCAGAAGGCCATCAGCGTGACCGATACGGTCAGGGCCAGGCGACGGCCATGGCGGTCGGCGAAGCGGCCGAAGAACCAGGCACCGATCGGGCGCATCAGGAAGGTCGCGGCGAAGATCGCCCAGACGTACATCGTGGAGTTCTTGTCTTCCGGCGAGAAGAACTGCGACTCGAAGTACACGGCGAACACCGAGTACACGTAGACGTCATACCACTCCACCAGGTTGCCGGCGGAGCCTTTGAGGGTATTGGAGATCGAGCGGCGCAATGCGGCGCCGTCGGTCGCGGGAACAGCAGGGTGGGGCGTGGTGCTCATCTGGGCGGGGATCCTCGATGCGATAGCGTCCGTGCGCGGAAAGACCGGTGTCAGGGCGCGAGGCGTGCCGACCAGACTCCTGGGGAATGCCTCCCACGTCAACGCCGGATAGCGGAGCAGACGGGACCCAATAGGATGCCAAGAGGTAGGGCCGATCGACCATAACCCAAACGTCCTATGACCACGCCCTTGACCGCAGGTCCCATTCTTACCGAACCGGGGCAGCCGGAGAAGAAATTGTTTCAGCAGGCGCAACAATCGCCTTCTGAAATGATCTTTCAGCGCAGAAGCGTAGAGTCAGCGCGCTGACCGCCAGCCAACCCAGAGACAGCAGGAGCTCCCACGTGGGTACGTCGACGTAGAGCATGCGCACCGGCATGGCTGCCATTGACGTGAAAGGGATGTGCGATAGCAGCTGCATGAAGCCGCCTTCCGGGGCGCGCATTCCGCCAAGGCCGATGATGATCATCGTCAGGGGAAAGGCCGCCAGACTGTTCCGAAAAGCTGAATGAGGACTTCGGATGACTGCAGCACAGGCCGCGAAGAACCAGTTCCATAGCGTCAGGCCCAGCAGGCAGAACGCGAACAGGCTAGCCAGGAACGCAGCAAAACCGGCTGTCGGCAGGATCTGATCGCCAAGCGATCCCTGAAACAGAATCCAGCCGACGAGTGAGTAAGTGCCATATACAGCAATGGTTTTCAGGCCATGAAGAATTGAGGACGTCACCTTGCAGTCAAGCCAGAAGCATGCAGGGACTGCACTTAGAATCATCTCTGTAGCATGGCCGAAGCGCTCGCCGAGGAGTCCGTTGAAGAGCATGCCCAGGCATCCCAGAATGGAGAGTGTTGTCAGCACCACGAGCGCAATCGAAAGCGCAGCCAAGGGCCCCTGCTGTCGAAGAGGGTGGCCGTCGAAACCCACTACCCGAATAGGCTGCCTGCTATCGATGGCCTGCAGCTCAATCGCCGTGACCCCGAGTGACGCCAGTTCATGCCGGCGCTGAAGCACGCCAAGCGTGATGCTGAGCTCGTCGAGCCAGCTGGGAGGCCGCGCGACGTGCAACGTATATCCGCTCTCATCCTTGTTCAGAACCGGGTAACGATGGGCGATACCCTCCGGCATCTGATCAGCAAATGCGAAGCGCCCCTCGCGCATGCCAGCCAACGAGGTACCCTCTGCAAGTACCGTTACCGTGGATGATGCTTCTCTCGTGACTATTGAATCACTGACCAGTTTCAATAGGGCAATCACCACGAGGAGAAGAAGCCCTACGAGCTCGCCGCGCACGTCAAGGTGTCTCCGGAACTCAAACAGAGTGACCGCTGCGAAGCGCCGCATACTCATTTGCCCGCCTTCGCGTGTTGAGGCAAAGCTGCGGCTGCGAAGAACTGGCGATGAAGCTGACCATTTGACGGGCCGCTCGGCACCGCTTTCAAATGCTGATTCTCCAGAATGAACACACGTGTCGCGATGCGTTCGAGGAGATCGAGGTGATGCGCGGACAGCACGACGCCCGTGCCCTCTGACGCAGCCTGCACTATCAGATTCGCAACGGCAATCTGGTTGGCAGGATCCAGGCCTGAGAAAGGCTCATCCAGAATCAGAATTCGCGGCTCGTGCAGCATGCAGGCCGCCAACTGAAGCTTCTGCAGATTTCCCTTCGAAAGGCTGGAGACCCGATGCAGGGCCCGATCAAGCAGGCCGACTCTGTCCAACCACAGCCGGCACGCATGTGTTGCACCGGCACTGTCCAACCCCCTGAGTCGAGCCCAGAATTTGATGGTTCTGCCCACGGTTACTTCGTTGAAGAGGCTTCTGGACTCCGGGAGATAACCGATGTCGGAGTGTGAGAGTGGACGGGATGCCGAGTTCGCAGTGAACAGGACCTCTCCGGAGTCGGGAGGTATCAAGTTGCAGAGTATCCGGAACAGTGTCGTCTTTCCCGCGCCGTTCACACCGATGATGCCGACAACATCGCCAGGGGAAACCTGCAAGTCCACGTTGCTCAGTATTGTCCTTTGGCCGTAGCTCATGCATATCCGGTTAGCGGTCAACATGGAAGGCTCCTTCTTCAATTCTTAAAGCAATCTGTCGTGCTCTTCCCCGCATGAAGCTGCTCGAGCACCCTCTTACGAGGCCAGTCAGATTCAAGGCGTCTTGCGCCGATTGACTGTGGGCAATAAGAGCCTCCAGAGCCGCCATTCGCACCCGCTCCATCGGATGACTTTTGAAAATGTCCATGAGAATTTCTGGAGCCTGTCCATCTGAAGATCCAGCAGCAATCATGAACATGGTCGAGGCACTGGACCTGTTGATGACGCTGGAGATCGCTGTCGCTTCAGGTGAGAACTCATACTGATTCATTGTTACGCTGCGTAGCGAGTGCTCCATGATGTTGATGCTTATGGAGAAGCGCTCCGGAGGAATCTGTCTGTGGACATCGGTAAACGCCCGGTACAGGAGAATCTCTCCTTCGGCGAGGCTGCTGGATTCAGTGTGGACAAGATCGACCTTCTCTCCCGGGATGCCTGTGACACTTGAGTAGTCGTACTCGAAGTAATCACTTCCGTAACCTGGGCCCTGATAGCCAACAGTCAGAAAATTGAAATTGTGGTCATGTGGCACGCCATAGAAGAACGCCCCGTCGCCGCTGGCTGCAAGAATGTCGTCCTGCGACCCAGGCCAGAAGCAGGCGCGAATGAAGTAATTCTGGCCTGCCCGCTGTGGCGGATGCAGCATGAAGACCTGTGGCGTATAGTCATTTCCGGCCTGGATGTTGCGATTGTCCTTTAGTTCTTCGCAGATCAAGTCGGACAGGAAGGTGCGATTGTTGCTCAGACGCTTGAGCATCGGCGCGACGTCGAGCATAGACGCATGGTCGCGCGGATCGAAGGGCTCCTGTTGCAGATGCTCGACCAGATCGCTGAGATTGATAGCGGTTGAATTCGTGTCATTTACGCGAATCGGCATGTTTGGATTCATCCTTCGGCAAGGCATTCCGCGGCGAGACAGCGGATCTCAGCGTCTTCGTCCTGCTCTTTCATTTCTGTCAGGCGTTTAAGGGCAGCGTCCGCATCCACGGAGGAAAGCGCACGGAGAGCAGACCAGCGAACAAAGCTGGCGGAATGGTGTGAGATGTTGATCAGCGCTTCGACATTCCCTGTTCCAGGAATGCTGGCAAGGGCTGTGGTCAGGACCTGGAGGCGGGAGTCTTCGACATTGGCAGCGCTGAGGCCGACAAGCGAGCCCGATTTCAGCGAAAAGTGCTGCGTTGCGTCGGTTCTCGGAAGGTTCGAAAGGCACACGATCATCGTCAGCGCGTGCGGCTGCGGTAGCAAGTGCATGCCTTGTCTTCCACCCTTGAGAAAAATATGCTCGCTGGAACTTGCCGATCGGAAGATGGGCTCGCTCAGAGTGGGAGATGTGCGGCTGTCGGTTTCAACATCGAATACCCGATACTGGCATTCTGTGGCTTTGACAAACAGGATCAGTGAATCCGCGCCGTTTACTGTGATGCCTGTTTCCAGCCCAGTTGCGGGCCTTGGCTCTGAAGGAAGGACCTGCATGTAATGAATCTGGACTGCGTCGTCTTTGTAGAGGACCATCCCATGCAGCGGGGTCTTGGTGAAGAATTTTCCAGGGCTCACGTAGAGAGCACATTCTGCGTGGCGTCTACATTCGTCCAGAAGGTAGGTCTGTAATATGTCCGGACTGAACTGCTCACAGATGGAAAGCATGTTCCGCTCAATCACGGCTGCATCACCGTGGTCTCGGAGTCGAGACGAATAAATTCGAACACTGTCCAGGGTGCCGGACTCCTCCAGCACGGTGGTGAGAGGAGTACGGCTGGCATGCAGAGAGATCAGCCGCTGTAATTCTATGGGACTGTCGGCAAGTTCCAGCATCAGGTCGGCGCGTTCCATCCATTCTTCCTTGTTGTGGGCCAGTGGTCCCTGGCCCACGTGGTTATTCACCTCGGGTGAATTCCTCGGTTGACGAGAATTCCAACGACAATGCCAACCCCGGCGCATGCAGGGCCTGTCGTTTCGATGAGGGCGCAAGAACCATACATCCCGACGGTTCTGGTCTGATTCGGCAGAGATTTGAGTTTCATCAGCTAGGTCTCACACAGGAAGAACAGCAATCACAACCGCAACCGCAATCGTGATGGGCTCCAACGGGGAACAGAGGTGGGGTACTCCAGCCAAGGCGACGGGTTGCGTCAGGGGCGGTGGTTTCAACATCCAGCTTCTCCAGAATTGGGTTCGGTTTGCCCGCAACGTCGCGGGCAGGGCAGTTTGTGCGCCATCGGGGCGTGATATTTGCCGACGTGCGTCTCACATTGATCAGCTCTGTCCGCAGACGTCAGAGAACGTCGACGCAGGACCGCCATAGAGCGGCTGTTGCTCAGATTCCGCCAACAACACGGTGAGGGGATGCCCGTCCGCTCTGTAGGTGAAAATCAGCTTGTCGAAATCCGGGGTGATTTCCGTCAGGGGAACGTCCTAGAATCCGCCTTCCCCCGGTCCCTTGGTGCGTCATGTCGGCTCCCCCTGTTCCGTCTGCGGCTGCCCCCCGGGGCGGCCTTGTCGTGTTGGCGCTGCTGCTGGTCTACGTGGTCTGGGGCTCGACCTATCTCGGTATCGCCAAGGCCCTGCACGGCGGCGCGCTGCCGCTGACGATGGTCTCCGGCAGCCGCTTCATCATCGCCGGGGGCCTGATGTACCTGGCGCTGCGCCTGTTCTGGAAAATGCCGAAGCCGACATTGCGGCAGTGGCGCAACCTGGTGCTCATGGGGGTGACCATGCTGGTGCTGGGCAACGGCATGGTGGTGCTGGCCGAACGCGATGTGTCGTCCGGCCTGGCGGCCACGGCGGTGGCATCGGTGCCCCTGTGGATGGCGCTGTTCTCGGCGCTGCGCGGCCAGCACGCCAGCCGCGGTGAATGGCTGGGCATCGCCATCGGCTTCCTCGGCGTTGTCTGGCTGAATGCGGGCAGCAGCCTGACGGCGACGCCCACCGGGCTGGTGCTGCTGCTGATCGCACCGATCGGCTGGGCCTTCGGCTCGGTGTGGGCACGCGGCCTGGACCTGCCTGGCCCGTTCATGACGGCCGCCGGGCAGATGATCTGCGGCGGTGTGCTGCTGGTGCTGATCGGGCTGGCGGTGGGTGAGCGGCCCACCACACTGCCCGATACCGGTGGCCTACTGGCCATGGCCTATCTGTGCGTGTTCGGTTCGATCGTCGCGTTCACGGCCTACGTGTGGCTGCTGCAGAACGTACGCCCGGCGCTGGCCGGCAGCTACGCCTACGTCAACCCGGTGATCGCGGTGCTGCTGGGCGCAGCCCTCAACAGCGAACGCTTCGGCTGGCGCGACGTGCTGGCGATGGTGGTGATTCTGCTGGGCGTGGTGGTACTGACAATGGCAAGGACGCGCAAGCGATGAGCATCGACGAGACAGAACAACGCCGGGGCCTGCTGGTCACCGCATCCACCTTCGTGCTGTGGGGACTGGTGCCGGTGTACTGGCACCTGCTCAATGAAGTGCCGTCGTTCCAGATCATCGCCCATCGCATCATCTGGAGCACGGTGCTGGTGGTGGCCTGGCTGCTGCTCAGTGCGAAACTGGGCTGGTGGCGGAAGATCGCCGCCCAGCCGCGCGCGCTGCCGATCCTGGCGGTGTCGAGCCTGACCATCGCGTTCAATTGGGGCCTGTACATCTGGGCCGTCAATGCCGGCCACGTGATCGAGACCAGCCTGGGCTACTTCATCAACCCGCTGGTGAACGTGCTGCTGGGGGTGCTGGTGCTGAAGGAACGCCTGCGCCGGCTGCAGTGGGTGGCGGTGGGCATGGCGGCGGTGGGCGTGGCCTGGCTGACTCTCGACGCTGGCACGCCGCCGTGGATCGCGCTGGGCCTGGCCTGTTCGTTCGGCCTGTACGGCCTGCTGCGCAAGCTGGTCTCGGTCGATCCCGTAGCCGGGCTGGGCGTGGAAAGCCTGTATCTGTTCCTGCCTGCGCTGGCGTTCGCGGTCTGGGCCGAGAATGGCCACGGTGGCGGATTCTTCAGCGGCTGGGGCCTGCGCAACGATCTGCTGCTGATCTTCGGCGGCGTGGTCACCGCCGTGCCGCTGATCGGTTTCGCCTACGGTGTGAAGCGCATCGCGCTGTCGCTGGTGGGTATCCTGCAGTACATCGCACCGAGCCTGCAGCTGCTGCTCGGCGTGTTCTTCTTCCACGAATCGTTCGACATGGCCAAGGCCGTCGGTTTCGCAGCGATCTGGGCCGGGCTGCTGCTGTTCATCGGTGACAACCTGCGCACGATGCGGGCGGCAAAGCGCTGAGCCGGAAAGCAACGCGGGACGGAGCACCGGCCCCGTCCCGCGTCCGCGCCGCCTCGGATGGCGGCGTACACATCAGGTTTCGCGCAGTGCCGTGGTGATCGGCAGGCGGGCGGCGCGCAGCGCCGGGAACAGGCCACCGACCAGACCGATGCCCAGCGCCCACTTCAGCCCCGTCCACAGCAGTTCCGGCGATACGTGGAACTTGAACACCACCGCGCTGAAGTTGCTGCCGATGGTGGACACGCTGTAGCCATTGAACAGCAGCCATGCCACCGTGCAGCCCAGCAGGCCGCCGAGCAGGGCCAGCAGCATCGTTTCCAGCATCACCGCAGTCACCACCGGCAGGCCGCGGAAACCAATCGCGCGCATGGTGGCGATTTCGCGCGCACGCGTGGCCACGGCGGCATACATGGTGTTGAGCGCGCCGAACACCGCGCCCACCGCCATGATCGTACCGATCACCTTGCCGAGGATGTCGATCAGCTTGGTCAGGCCGCCGCCCTGCTTGCTGTAGTACGCACGGGTGGTTTCCACGTCCAGCTTCAGGCGCGGATCGGCGGCGACGGCGGCCTTGAACTGATCGAAGCCCGGCTTGCCCTCGGTACGCACGCTGATCGACTGCCAGGCACTGCGCTGGTACGTGGTGGCCAGGGTATCGGCGTCCGTCCACAGTTCGGAGTCATGCGCATCACCGGTGGCGAACACACCGACCACCGTCCAGGTCTGGTTGCCCAGGGTGAGCGTCCTGCCGACCTCCATGTCGCGGAACTGGCCCTTGGCGCCCTGGCCGACCACGATCTCGCGCAGGCCGGTGGCGAACTTGCGGCCTTCGATGATCTTGACCTTGTCATGCACCGCCCACGCCTGCGGCCCGACGCCCCGGAACTGCGCGTTGACGTCGGTACCGTCCGATTTGGAGACCAGGTTGACCACCTGCGAGAGTTCAGGCGACAGCAGCGGCCGTCCCTGCGCATCGCGGCTGATGCCGGGCAGAGTGGACAGCGTCGGTACCTGCTCGCGGGTGATGACCGAATTGGTTTCCGCCTGCGAGCCACCGCGCAGCACGATGGCGGTGGTGTCATCGCCGGTGTTGCTGAGCGTGGCCTGGAAGCCTTCGCCCATCGCCAGCATCGCCACCAGCACGCCGACCACGCCGGCGATACCCACTACGATCACCGAGGATGCTCCCCAGCGCTGCGGCAGGCTGGCGATGCCGATGCGGGTGGCGGCCAGGGCCAGCCGCCCGCTGCGGGTCAGCGCCAGCCACAGCCCGACCAGCATCGCCACGGCAAGCACGCCCACCCACGGCAGGCCGATCCATACCGCCAGGCCGATTGCCAGCGCCAGCACGGTCACCGTGTTGCCGAACCACTTCTTGAGCTTGTTCTTGAACATGTCGGTGTCCTCCTCAGCGGCCGGCCAGTGCGTCGACGATCTTCAGGCGCTTGGCGCGCAGCGCCGGCAGCAGGCCGACGACCGCGCCGATCACCACGATCAGGCCCAAGCCCATCAGCCAGGTCGGGGTGGGGATGTGCGGCGGCAGCAGGCCCATGCTCTTCGGTCCGATGGCGGGCAGGATCAGTGCCGCCAGGCCCATGCCGATCAGGCCACCGAGACCGATCAGCAGCACCGATTCGATCATCACCAGTATCAGCACCGTGCTGTCCTTGAAGCCCAGTGTCTTCAGCGTGGCCAGCTCCGGCACGCGCTCGCGTACGGCCTGCGCCATGGTGTTGCCGGTCAGCAGCAGCAGGGTGAAGAACACCGCGCCCATGATCGAGGTGACGATCATGCCGATGTCGGCGAACTGCTTGACGAAGGCCTGCTGGAACGCCGATTCGGTCTGGGTCTTGGTCTCGTGGTCGGAGTTGGCGGAAATCGCATCGATGGCCTGTGCCACCCGCGAGGAATGGTCGGGGTTGTCGAGCGTCACCGTGTACCAGCTGACCTGGTTCTTGATGTAGTCGTTGGACTCATCGAAGTACTTCCAGTTCATCATCAGCTGGCGCTCTTCGTTGGAGGCCTGCGCTGGATCCTTGGAACGGAAGATGCCCTTCAGTTCCAGCGGCCAGTCGTTGCTGCCGCCGCGCGGGAAGATCGTCGCCTGCAGCGGGATGGTATCGCCGACTTTCCAGCCGAACTGCTTGGCCAGGGTCTCGCCGACGATCGCGCCGGTGCGGGTGTTCTTCCAGTCTTCCAGCTGCGCCGGGTCGATCTGCAGCTCGCGGTAGACGTCGAAGTAGTTGGGCGATACCGAGAAGTTCGGGAAGAAGTTCTTCGGATCCTGGTAGATGCCGCCGAACCACATGCCATAGGCCACGTCGCGCACGCCCGACACCTGGCGGATCTGCGTTTCCAGGCGGATCGGCAGCGACTGGGTGATCGACAGGCGCGAGGCCACCACCAGGCGGTTGGCCCCTTCCACGCTGCCACCGGAGGTGAATGCCACGCGCACCGAGTCGAGCATGCCGAACAGGAGGAACGCGGCCACCACCGACAGCAGGGTCAGCAGGGTCCGGGTGCGGCTGCGGAACAGCTGCGCCCAGACCAGAGAGAAGTATTTCATCGCTGTGGCCTCCGTCAGTGGGCCAGCGGCGCGTCGGCCAGCTCGCCCTTGTCCAGGTGCACCGTGTGCGTGGCGTACTCGGCGGCCTTCGGGTCATGGGTGACCATGATGATGGTCTTGCCGTGTTCGCGGTTGAGCTGCTGCAGCAGGCCCAGGATCTCCTCGGCGGACTGGCGGTCGAGATCGCCGGTGGGTTCGTCGCAGATCAGGAAGGTCGGGTCGGAGACGATCGCACGGGCGATCGCCACGCGCTGCTGCTGGCCGCCGGACAGCTCGTTGGGACGATGGTTGCGGCGGTCGGCCAGGCCGACCAGGGTCAGCGCGATCTCGGCGTTGCGGCGGCGCTGCGCGGCATTGAGATGGGTCAGCAGCAGCGGCAGTTCCACGTTCTTCTGCGCGGTCAGCATCGGCATCAGGTTGTAGAACTGGAACACGAAGCCAACGTGGTGGCTGCGCCAGGTCGACAGCTGGCCACCGCTCATCTGGTCGATGCGCTCGCCTTCGATGCTGATCTCGCCGCCGCTGGGATTGTCCAGGCCACCGATCAGATTGAGCAGGGTGGTCTTGCCTGAACCGGACGGCCCCATCAACGCGACGAAGTCGCCGCGGGCGATGTCCAGGTCGATGCCGTGCAGCACCTGCACCTTCTCGGGGCCGCGCTGGTAGGTCTTGGTGATGTTGCGCAGTGAAACCAGGGTCGACATGGGTGGTTCTCCACGTAGGCGGGAAACAGGGACGCACCCCGGCCGCCGGCCGGGCATGCGTGGAACGGTGTCGTTGTCGAACGGTGCCGCTGGCCGCGCCCCGGAAGGCGCCGTGCCGCTACTGCGTTTGCTTCTGCTGGACCCGGGTGCCATCGCGCAGGGTGTCCGGCGGGTTGACCACCACCAGCTCGCCGGCATTCACACCCTTGAGCAGCTGGCGATCCTTGCCCATGGCCTGGCCAGCCTGGACCGTGCGCTGCTGCACGCGGTTCTCGTCGCCGAGCACGAAGGCCACCGATGCACCCTCGCGCTCGACCACCGCGCCTGCCGGCACACGCACGCCCTGCGGCTTGGCTTCAGCCTGCGGCGCTGCCTGTTCCAGGAAGCTGACCCGCACGCCCATCTCCGGCACGATGCGCGGGTCCTTCAGCTTCAGGGCGACGCGCACCTTCACCGTCGCCTTGCCCCGGTCGGCGGTGGGGATGATGGCGATCACCTCGGCCGGAATCTTCCATTCCGGATAGGCATTGAGGATGGCTTCCACCGGCATCTTCGGTTGCACGCGGCCGATGAAGGCTTCGCCAACCTCGACCTCGATCTCCAGCGAATCCATGTCGACGATGGTGCCGATGCCTGTGCGGGTGAAGCCACCACCGGCCGACAGCGGCGAGACGATCTCGCCCGGCTGTGCCGCCTTGGCCGTGACCACGCCGGAGAACGGCGCACGCACGATGTTGTTGTCCACCCCAAGGTCGGCGATCGCCAGCTGGTCGTTGGCCACCTTCACGTTGCGCTGTGCGGTTTCCAGCTGCGCGCGCAGGCTGTCGCGCTGGGCCACGGCCTGGTCGTACTGCGAGCGCGAGACCAGCTGCTGTCCGACCAGCGCCTGCAGCCGGCTGGCCTCTGCCGCCGCCTGCCTCTGCTGTGCCTCCAGTCCGGCCACCTGGCTGCGTGCGGCCTGCAGCTGCGAGGCATACAGACTGCGCTGTGCGTCGGCATCGATCGGGTCGAGGGTGGCCATGATCTGTCCCGCCTCCACGCGCATGCCTTCTTCGATCATCACCTCGCGCACCTTGCCGGTGATCTTGGCCGACACCGTAGCCATGCGCCGGGCGACGACATAACCACTGGCATCGAGGACCGAGCTGCTGGCGCTGCCCTGCTGGATGGCGACCGCCGGTGCGGTTTCCACCTGCACGGCCGGAGTGCGGCCGAACAACGCGAAGGCGCCTGCGGCCACCAGCAGCACCACCGCGATCACGGCGATCCACAGCCAGCGGCGCCCGCTGCCACCACCACCAGAGGCAGGCGGGGGTGACTTGCGTTCGATACGGAGTTCCTTCAACAGCTCGGCAGAAGCGTTCATTCGTTCCATCACAGGCGTTCGGGCGGGTGTGACCGGAAGGGCGACAGCGGCGGTTCCGGCAGTGGAGCGTGCGGCACAGCATGACGGCAGGCACGGGGATGACGGCAGTGACAGCTGTCATCCGATGACCTTGACGGTGGCAACTGCGAAACGTGACCAAGGGGGCGCAGGATGGCAACGTCCCCGCTACCGGTACCGCCCATGGCTCCGATCGCCCCGTCGCTGGCTGGCCTGCAGCAGGTGCAGGTGCGTCGTAACGGCGCCGGCAAGAGTACCGCGATCAGCGGGCTGTTGCGCCTGCGCAGGCCTGGCGGAGGGCAGCGCACGCGGCCGGCAGGGCCGTGCTGGCGCGCCCGCGCCTGCGCAGGATCGGCTGAACTGGCATGATCGGCAGCGATCGTTCCCGCCTGGACCCTCCCGTGTCATCGAGCTGGCTGGCCTCCCTGCTGCGCCCTGCGCCGGACTCGGCGGTCGCCGACACGCTGCGACGTGGCAAGTCGCCCTGGAGCGAGGCGATCCATCTGCTGTGGTCGGTGTGGATCTTCCTGACCCCGCTGCTGGGCCATGGGTTCACCCTGCGCTGGCTGCTGCTGACTCTGGCCAGCTACCCGCTGTTCCTGCTGCTGTACGCCAAGGTGCTGGTGTCGCCCCGCCACCACGCAACCCGTTATGCGCTGGGTCTGATTGCAATGGCCCTGGTCCTGCTGCCCTGGTATCCGTCTGGGCTGACCTACTTCGTGTTCGGCTGCGTACTGATGCGGGTCAGCGGGCGTGGTGGCTGGTGGCGGTACCTGCTGCAGTTGACCGGTCTGAACATCGTGTTCTGCGTGGTCGCGCTCGCGTTCGAGTATCCCTGGCAGAGCCTGGTGTGGATTCCGGCGGTGTCGTACATCGTCGGCCTGGTCGTCAATGTCGAGGCGCTCAACCAGGAGAAGGAGGCGGCCCTGCAGCTGTCGCAGGAGGAAGTACGTCGCCTGGCGGCGACCGCCGAGCGTGAGCGGATCGGTCGCGACCTGCACGATCTGCTGGGCCACACCCTGTCGCTGATCACCCTGAAACTGGAGCTGGCACGCAAACTGCACGATCGCGGCGACGCGCGCGCACGGCAGGAGATTGGCGAGGCCGAGGCCATCGCCCGCGAAGCGCTGGCGCAGGTGCGCAGTGCGGTCACCGGCATCCGGGCCAGCGACCTGGCCGGGGAGCTGGCCTCGGCGCGGCTGCTGCTGGAGTGCCAGCAGGTGCATCTGCAGTACGCGCCGCCGCCGCCGATGCCGGTGGAGGTGGAGCGTGGCCTGGCGCTGGTCCTGCGGGAGGCCGCGACGAATATTGCCCGCCATGCGCAGGCGACACAGGCGCGGGTGGACTTCATGAAGGAAGGAAAAGTACTGGTGATGCAGATCCGCGATGATGGCCGGGGTGGCATGCAGGCCGAGGGCAATGGACTGAGCGGCATGCGTGAGCGCACTGCGGCGCTGGGCGGGTATCTCACCGTGCAGTCTCCGCGCGGCGAGGGCACGGTGCTGAGCGTGCGCGTGCCGCTGTCGGCGGCCACTGTCCCGTTGCCGCCCGCTGCACCCGCGCCGGTGGCGCAGGATGGCGCGGCATGATCCGCATCCTGCTGGCGGAAGACCAGGCCATGGTGCGCGGCGCACTGTCCGCATTGCTCAGTCTGGAGGCGGACATCGAGGTGCTGGGCAGCGCCGCCGATGGCGAGGCCGCCTGGCGCATGCTGCAGCAGCTGAAGCCGGACATCCTGGTGACCGATATCGAGATGCCCGGTCTGTCAGGGCTGGAACTGGCCCAGCGCATCGCACGCCACGAACTGCCCATCAAGGTGGTGATCGTGACCACCTTCGCGCGCGCCGGTTTCCTGCGCCGCGCGCTGGACGCAGGCGTGCTCGGCTATCTGCTCAAGGACGCGCCAGCGGAGAACCTGGCCGATGCACTGCGCAAGGTGAAGCAGGGCGTGCGTGCGATCGACCCACAGCTGGCACTCGATGCCTGGTCACAGGCGGACCCGCTGACCGACCGCGAGCGGCGCGTGCTGCGCCTGGCGGGCGAAGGACGGACTGCCAGCGAGATCGCCGAGCAGCTGGGACTGTCGCACGGCACGGTGCGCAACTACCTGTCCGAGTGCATCGGCAAGCTGGGCGTGGCCAACCGGATCGAGGCGTACCGGCTGGCACGGCAGAAGGGCTGGCTGTAGCGGAGTGGCTCGACCCTTTTGAGCCGAGCCATGCCCGGCGGCTCCCGAGGGGTTCCCTGGCCCACGAGCGATCGACAGGCCGCAGTCGCGTCAGTCCTTCCCGCGCGCCATCGCCTGGAACACGCCATCGCGGCGGACCCACAGGTGGAAGAGGGCGGCACCGACATGCATCAGCACCGTGGCGAACAGCACGTAGGCCAGCAGGCTGTGTGCGCTACGCAGCGCTGCATACAGTGCCGGTGTGTGCGGCACGATCGGTGGCAGGTGCAGTCCGCCCCCCAGCACGATGGGGTAGCCTCCCGCGGACAGCATTGCCCAGCCCACCAGCGGCATTGCCAGCATCAGCGCGTACAGCATCCAGTGCGATGCCTTTGCCGCCATCACCTGCCACACCGGAAGATCGGCCGGCAGCGGCGGCGGCCGATGGCGCAGGCGGTTGTACAGGCGCAGCAGCACCAGCACGCCGATCGCGATGCCCAGCGGGCGGTGCAGGTCGAGCAGCATCGGCCGCAGGTGCAGCGAGGCGACCATGGTCACGCCGATGAACAGCATGGCGATGATCATCACCGCCATCGACCAGTGCAGTACCCGCGCCAACAGGTTGAAGTGGCCATTGCCGGTACTCATCGTGCAGCCTCCTTCGGTTGCGCTGCCGCTCCGGCCGCGCGCTCGCGCTCGCGCCGGTTGAACGACTGCGAATAGACCGCCGACCGCGCGGCCAGGATCGGATCATCACTGCCGCGGATGCCGCTGGGCAGGATCAGCGGGTCGAAGTTCAGCTCGCCGCAGGCGCCCTGTTCCTGCGACTGCATGCGGTCCAGGCTCAGCACGCCTGCCACCACCGTTTCCCGCGCGTCCGGCCAGGGCACCGACGGATCGTCGATGGCGTCCCCCGGTTCGGCGATGCTGACCACCAGGTCCCATTGCACCGGGCCGGCCGCCAGCCGGCGCTGCAGGTCCTGGCTGAGGAAATCGACATCGGCGCGCTTGCGGGCGTCGGCATCAAGCTCGGCGACCGGCGTGCGGGGCTGCCATTGCCAGCGAACGGCGCGTCGCTGGCCCTGCGCATTGGTGAACCAGAAGCTGTTGACGCTGTTGAAGCGGGTATTGGCCCAGCTGTCGGTCCACGGCGCGGTCCGTGCCCATTGCTGGAACGCCTGCGCGCTGGGGTACTTGGCCAGCACCGCCGCCATCTTCTGCGGGTCGGGCTTGCCGGTTGCCGGATCCGGGATCTGCGCCTGCGTCTGTTCGAAGAAGGCCTCCGCCGTCGGCACCGCGAAGAACGGGAAACTGTTCATCGCCATCCGCCATTCCTGGCCATCGTCGCTGACCAGCTGCAGGGCGATGCTGCGCACCCGGGCGCTGCCATCGGCCCCATGGGGATCGCCACCACCGATCGACAGGCGGCCCAGCACCGGCACCCGGGCCTGCGAGAACACGCGCGCGCTGGACAGCGTCGGCGCCTGTGCACTGGGTGCGAACCAGCCACTCACGCACACGCCCTTGCTGTGCGCACGGCGGAACCCGGGATGGGCCGGGCCGGTGGCCTCGATGGTGTCGGTGAAGCGTTGCGCGGTGAGGCGGTGGCCGACCCAGCCGGCCAGCCAGGCAAAGCCCAGCGTGATCCCGCCAAGAATCAGGGCGATCAGCGCGATCCAGGGCAGCGGCGAATGCCTGCGCGGTGTGCGCGGCCCCTGGCCGGCGCGGGTGTAGCGGAAGAGCGACATGGTCGGAGTCCTGCCTTCACGGAATGTGTGGGTGGTCGGCCGACACATCCTCGCAGAACCCGACCGTGGCCGGAATTCAATTTTTCGTCACAACCCGGTGGAGCGGACCCCTGTCCGGCTCCACCCGCGCATCGGCTGCGCTCAGGCGTAGCGTGCCTTCAGCATCGCCCAGGCCGAGCGTAGGGCCAGTGCTTCGCCGCCGGCCGGGCGGCCCGGCCGTTCGCCATCGTTCCAGGCGTACACATCCAGGTGCGCCCAGCGCTGGCCATCCTCAAGGAAGCGCTCCAGGTACAGCGCGGCGGTAACCGAGCCCGCCATGCGCGAACCGGCATTGGCCAGGTCGGCGATGCCGCTGCTCAGGTAACGCAGGTAGGGACGCCACAGCGGCATGCGCCAGACCGGGTCGCGCGTTTCATCTCCGGCCTGCAGCCACTGCTGGGCGACGGTGTCATCGTTGCTGAAAAGTGCCGGCAGGTCCGGGCCCAGCGCGATGCGCGCAGCGCCGGTCAGGGTCGCGAAGTCCAGAACCAGGTCCGGCTTCTGCTCAGCGGCGAAGGTCAACGCGTCGCACAGGATCACACGGCCTTCGGCGTCGGTGTTGTCGATCTCCACGCTCAGGCCCTTGCGGGTGGCGATGACTTCGCCCGGACGGAACGCATCCGGGCCGATCGCGTTCTCCACCGCCGGCACCAGCAAGGTCAGGCGCACCGGCAGCTGCTGGGCCATCACCAGTCCTGCCAGGGCCAGCGCGTGCGCGGCGCCGCCCATGTCCTTCTTCATGTTGCGCATGCCATCGGCCGGCTTGATGTCCAGCCCACCGGTATCGAAGCACACGCCCTTGCCGACCAGCACCAGCGCCGGATCCGTCGCCTTGCCCCAGCGCAGCACGACCAGGCGCGGCGCGCGATGCGATGCGCGGCCGACGGCATGGATGGCCGGGAAATTCTGCGCCAGCAGCGCATCACCGGTGATCGCTTCGACCTCGGCGCCGTGCGCCGCTGCCAGCGTGCGTGCGGCCTCTTCCAGCTGCTGCGGACCCATGTCTTCGGTGGGCGTGTTGACCCAGTCGCGCACGCGCAGGCTGGCGGCGATCAGATCCGCCACTTCCCCGGTCGGTGCGGCAACCAGCTGCGCCGGGTGCCGGTTGCGCTTGCGGTAGCGGTCGAAGCGATAGCTGCCCAGGCCCCAGCCCAGCTGCAGCAGTGCCTGCTCGCTGGCCGGCAGCTCACTGGCGAGCTGCCACACGCTGCCTTCGGGCAGGGCGTGCGGCGCGTGCGCATAGCTGTAGGCATCGCCGCGATCGCCCACGCCCATCACCGCACCGGCCAGACCCTCGCTGCCGGGCAGCAGGGCGATGCTGTGCGAGCCGGCGGTGAAGCCCTGCGAGGCCAGCCAGGCCTGCGTGGCGGCCGGCTGTCCGGCGTTCCAGCGGGCGAACTGCTCGCGATCCAGCACGTACAGCGGCAGTGCGGCAGAAGTGTCGGCGGTGAAGCCCGTGATCTCGCTCATGCGTCAATTGCTCCGGGGTGCAGTGGCGCCGAGGTTGGCGTCCAACCAGTCGGCCAGGCCGGTGAGGGTGTCGAACTGCAGGTCGGGCTGCAGCTGCGGATGGGTCCAGGTGGCGGCGTCGCGGTTGATCCAGCAGCCGCGCAGGCCGGCGGCGATGGCGCCGGCCACGTCCATCTCGATGTGGTCACCGACATGCAGCACCTGCGCCGGGGCCACGCCCAGCCGGGTACACGCGGCATGGAAAATGCTCGCCTCCGGCTTCGCCGCGCCATGTTCGCGCGCACCCAGCTGGAAGGCGAAATGATGGGCCAGCCCGATCCGCTGCAGGTCCGCATTGCCATTGCTCAGCGCGGCCACCGGTACCCGCGCGGCGATACGCGCCAGGGCATCGAGGGCATCGGGATAGCACTCCACCTGGTTGCGCGCGGCATAGAACGCTTCGTAGGCCGGCTCCAGCAGGTCCAGGCTGGCGCCGCTGTTCTGCAGCGCCTCACGCAGCGTCAGCCGGCGCAGCGCGCTAAGGTCATGATGCAGATGCGGGTTGTCGCGGAACGAGCGCTCGCGCAGTTCGCGCATCGCCGCCAGCGGATACATCGCGGCGGTGGCCGGGCTGTGTTCACGCATCCAGTCGTGCAGCACCTGGTCGATGCGGGCGCCGATCGGTGCGAACGGCCACAGCGTGTCGTCGAGGTCGAGGGTGATGGCAAGGACGGGGAAATTCACCCGGTCATTCTACGCCTGCCCGCGCGCGCTTTCATTCCAGCAGGCGCGCCCAGCCCTGCATGCCGTCCAGCCGGGCCAGCACCAGCTTGATGCAGACCAGCAGCGGCACCGCCAGCAGCAGCCCGATCATGCCCCAGGCCCAGCCGAACACCATCAGCGCCAGGATCAGGACCAGCGGCGAGAGCTTCATGCGCCGGCCCAGCACGATCGGGGTCACCAGCTGGCCCTCCAGGGTATGCAGGCCCAGATACGCCGCGGCGGGCAGCAGTGCCTGCAGCGGGTCGCGGAATTCGACGAAGCCCATCAGCAGCATCAGCGCTACTCCGATCAACGGGCCCACATAGGGCGCGAAGTTCAGCAGTGCCGCCACCGTCCCCCACAGCAGCGCTTCCTGCAGGCCGATCCCCAGCAGCATCAGCACGCCCGCGAAAACCAGGCCGACCAGCGTGTTGATCACGCTGATGGTCAGCACATAGCGCGACACCTCGCGCTCGATCGAGCGCAGGATGTCGCTGGTGAAGCGCTGTTGCTGGCGGTTCGGGAACAATGCGATCGCCGCGCGCTGCAGGCTTTGCCCATAGATCATGAAGAACAGCGTCAGCAGGACCACGGCCAGTACCGAGGCGGCCAGCCGGGGTGCGCGGGTCAGCATGCGATAGGGATCGTCCAGCTGGGTGCGGATCACCTGCACCTTGCGATTGCTGTCGCCGCCGGCAACGCGGGCGAAGTTCTCGGCCGCCAGATTGGCCTGCTGCACCGGCTTGGTCAGATCCTGTACCTGCCGGGCGACCTTGCGCAGCTGTTGTGGCGCTTCCTGCGCCCATTCCATCGCCGGGCCGATCAGCTGCACGGCCAGCGAGCTGGTCACGCCCAGGCCGGCACCGAGAACCAGCAGCGCTCCCAGCGCCCGCGGAATCCACAGCTTCTGCAGCAGGCGCAGGATCGGGTTGCCGACCAGCGCGAAGAACATCGCCAGCAGTACCGGCAGGATGATGTCCTGTGCGGCCCACAGCGTGTAGGCCACCGCCAGCGTTGCCAGCACCACCAGCGACATCGGCCCGCGCGGGCGGGTGGGCGGCGGAAGGGCGGCAGCAGACGGTGCGGGTTCGGCCGGTGACGGGGACAGGAGGGACTCGCTCATCGACGTACCGACCGGGAAGGGGAGCCTATTATCCGTCCGCCGCGGTCAACGCGGCGGATGCTGTTCGTCAACGTTCGGACAGTTCGGTGGCCGCTTCGGCAGGCCGCGGTTCGCGCGCCTCAGGCTCGGCAGGTGGCGCGGAAGCGGGTGCCGCGGCAGCGGGAGCGACCGGGTCGGCGGCGGCTTCGGCAGTGTCGGCCGCATCATCTGCGGTGTCGGCGGCGTAGGCTGCCACGGCGGCAGCCAGTGCTGCCTGGCCGCTGGCCACCAGGCTGGAGACCGAGCCGATCATCTGCAGCCAGCGCGCACCGTTCACTTTGCCCGGCACTTCCAGCTTGCCGGCCACGAAGCCACCGGCCAGGCCGACCACCACGATGCGCAGGGGAGACCAGCCCCTGCGCCAGACCTCGCTGAGCACGGTCCAGTTGTCCTGGGTTTCACCCATGCGCACGGCCACTACCTGTTCGCAACGTTTCACCCGCCGCTGCAATGCGCCGAACTTCATGGCTTGCCCTCCGGAATCTGTACGCCGGCATCGGGATCGTCTTCGCTGGGCTCGTCGAACAGGCCAAGGCGCGACAGCTGGCGCCGGGTAGCGTGCATGCCGGTGTGGTGGAAGAAGTAGGACACCCGCCAGATCGCATAGCCGGTTACCGCGAGGCTGATCAGCGAGGTGATCAGAAGCGCCTGCAGCCAACTCAGGCCCCAGCTCTGCAGCAGGGCGATGAGCGTGGCGGCCATCAGCAGCCAGGCCGAGGCCCCGAACACGATCGCCACGCCCGCCCAGGCCAGGGCCCGGCCGAACGCACTGCGGGCGAGCGCGAAATCCGACGAGGCCAGGCGACGCAGCGAGCGCAGCGTGTGCTTGGCCGAATCGGCGGCGGCGCGACCGGCCGCGCCGACCTGGCGGATGCTCTCGTCCAGCGGCGGGGTGGCCGCCGGATCGGGGCGTTGCGTGTTGTCTTCGCTCACGCCGTGGACTTACTTGTCGCTGCTGCCGCGAGCCAGCTTGGCGATGATCCAGCCAGTGGCGAAGGCAACACCGAACGATGCCAAGGGACGTTCACGGATCAGTTCAGCGGCGCTGTCGATCAGATCCTTGCCCTTGTCCATCAGTGCATCGACCTGTTCCTTGGCGGCAGCGCCGCCGAATTCAGCCGCAGCCAGGCCGGACAGCGCCGTGTCGGACAGCTCGGCCTTGACGTTGGCCTTGCCGATGCGCAGTTCGTCGGTTGCAGCGCCGGTCGCGCCCTTGATCGCACCGCCGGCAGCACTGGCGGCCTGCTTGAGGTGGGAACCGGCTTCACCCAGGTGTTCCTTCAGGTTCTCGGTATTGGTGGGGCTCATCGAATCACTCCTGTTGCGATGGGGGAACGGACGATCGGCTTCAGCCGACAGGGACGTACAGCAATAGCACTGGCCGGGTATAGGGGGTGTTACGGCGGAGCGATCAGCGCATCACCAACTGGCCCTGCTGCTGGCCGTTGTTGCGCAGGATGCGCAGCACCAGGGTCGGTGGCCGCTGCTGGAAATTCGCGCGCCAGCTGGCCAGGTCGGCGAATTCACCCACCGTGGCATCAGTGATGATGTCGCCCTGCTGGAGCCCGTTGCCGGCTGCGCGGCTGCCGCGCTTGACCTCGCTGACCAGCACCCCGCGTACGCCGAACTGGCGCAGCGATTCGGGCAGGTCGACGAAGGTCGCGCCGCCCAGGCGCGGGTCCAGGCTGTCGCCGCTGGCGGCGCGCGCCTGCTCCTTCAGCGTCGCCCGGATCTGCAGCGGCTTGCCTTCGCGGCGCACGTCCAGCGCCAGTACGCTGCCTACCGCTGCCAGGCCCTCCACGTTGTGCAGGGCTTCGGCGCTGTCCACGCGCTGACCGTTGGCGGCAACCACGACGTCGCCCGGCTTCAGCCCGGCCGCCGCACCGGCCGAACCGGCCAGTACCCGGGTGATCAGCGCGCCGCGGGTTTCGCCCAGGCCCAGGCCCTGGGCGATCTGCGCGCTCAGGTTCTGGCTTTCCACGCCCAGGGTGCCGCGCACCACCACGCCATGCTTGACCAGCTGGTCGACCACGCTGCGCGCCAGGTTGGTGGGAATGGCCAGGCCCAGGCCGATGTTGCCGGCCATGCTGCCCTGCGGGTTGAAGCTGGCGGTGTTGATGCCGACCAGCTGGCCCTGCAGATCGACCAGCGCACCTCCGGAGTTGCCCGGGTTGATCGAGGCGTCGGTCTGGATGAAGTTCTGGTAGCCCAGCCCACGGATGCCACTGCGGCCGACCGCCGAGACGATGCCCGAGGTCACCGTCTGGCTGAAGCCGAACGGATTGCCGATCGCCACCACGAAGTCGCCGACCCGCAGCTGGTCGCTGTTGCCGAGCTTGATCTCGGTGAGGTTCTGCGCCGGGATGCGGATCAGGGCGATGTCGGTGTCGCGGTCCGAACCGAGGAATTCCGCCTTGACCGTGCGCCCGTCAGCGAGCGTCACCTGCACGTCATCGGCGTTCTCGATGACGTGGTGGTTGGTCAGCACCAGGCCTTCCTTCGCGTCGATGATGACGCCCGAACCCAGCGATTCGTTGATCCGTTCCTGCGGGATGTCCGGGAACAGGCGGCGGAAGAACGGGTCGTTGAAGAAGGGGTTGCGTACCCGTACCACCTGCTTGGTGTTGACGCTGACCACGGCGGGCATGGTCTTTTCCAGCATCGGTGCCAGCGAAGGCACCGGCTGGCCGGCGACCGAAGCCGGCAATGCGGCGGTGGCCGGAAGGGCCGCCGGCAAGGGCGCGGCGTCGGCGCGGTTGTCCAGGTGGGCGTTGATGCCGGTGGCGACGAATCCACCGAAGGCGGCGGCGATTGCGAGCGTGAGAAGGGTAGGTAGCGGTCGCATGGGAGTCGGTTCGCAGGCGTGGGATGGGGGCCGTTGGCCCATACGGTAAAACAAGCTGAATGAATCTGCCGCGGCGTGGATAAATGCGCGATGAAAGAGACCCTCGTCGATGCGGCACTCGACGACGGCTGACCCGCCTGCGGTGCGGTCGGCCATCGGCGCTACACCGATAGGGTGTGTCCGCCGGCGTGGCCAGGACACCCTCTGATACTTGCGCAGTTCCGCCGATCCAAGGTGCGCGATGGCACGTCGCGCGTGCAGGTTCCGGCAAGGGGCGTGCAGGCAGCCCGTCGCCGCAACGTGCACCTCAATCCCATGGCGCAGCGCTGAAAAAAAGGGGTTTGCTGCGGATCGACGGTAGCAGCACCAGCCTCCCCCTACACTACTATCGTCGCAGCAGACGCGATTGCAGGCGTACCACCCGTTCCACGATCGTCATTGTCGGTATAGCATCGCCCCGTTTTGACAATCCACGCCCCCAGGAGGGCAACATGAGCAACGGTAATGGTGTGTCGGTCGTGACCGACGCCGTCGAGAACGCGAAAGAAACCGCCACCAACGTCGGCGAGACCATCGCCCACGCCGCTGAAGACGCAGTGAAGTCGGTCAAGAAGACCGTCAAGCGCGCCCGCAAGGCCGCCACCACCCGCGTCGCCAAGGCCAAGAAGGCCGTGGCCAAGGTCGAGAAGACCGTTGCCAAGAAGGCCGAGAAGGCCGCCAAGTCGGTCGGCAAGACGGTCGCCAAGGCCAAGCAGAAGCTGGAAGCCGCCAAGAAGAATGCCAAGGCCGAAGCCGCTGCCCTGAAGAAGGAAGTGGCCAAGAAGAAGGCCGCTGCCGGCAAGACTGTCGCCAAGAAGGCTGCTGTTGCCAAGAAGACCACCAAGGCCGCCACCAAGGCTGCCGGCAAGAAGGTCGCCACGGTGAAGAAGGCTGCGACCAAGAAGGCAGCCGCCACCAAGAAGACGGTTGCCAAGAAGGCCGCCGCCGCGAAGAAGGTTGTCGGCAAGAAGGTGGCCACCGCCAAGAAGGCCGTGGCCAAGAAGACGGTCGCCGCCAAGAAGGTGGCTGGCAAGAAGACCGTGGCCGCGAAGAAGGTTGTCGGCAAGAAGGTTGCCGCTACCCGCAAGGTCGCCGCCAAGAAGACGGCTGCCGCCAAGAAGGTTGTCGGCAAGAAGGCCGCTGCTACCCGCAAGACGGTTGCCAAGAAGGCAGCGACCACCAAGAAGGCTGTCGCCCGCAAGGCTGCACCGCTGAAGAAGGCCGCTGCCAAGAAGGCCCCGGCGAAGAAGGCCGTGCGCAAGGCCGCCAAGCGCAAGTAATCGCGCGTGCGGCGAAGGCCCCTCCGTCCTGCCGGGCGGTGGGGCCTTCTGCGTTCATGGGGCGGTACAACGGCCCGGCATGAAGCCTGCGGGGTCGTCCTGGGGCAAGATGAAGTCCCTCCGCTGGAGTTCCCATCATGCGTGGCATCGATTTCAGTTCCTGGCAGGGTGTGCTTTCCACGTTGGCCGGCCTGGTGCTGATCACGCTGCTGGGTGTGGGTATCCGCCTGCTGGTGATGCAGACCCTGCAGCAGCGCCGCGAGCGCGAGAACCGGCAGATCAACGAACGGCTGCGCACGCTGATGGCCGCCTACAAGACCCTGGGCGGTTCGTTCACCGGTGAGCTGGGGGTCGACCCCAGCCATCTGCGCGACCTGCGCCAGCGCGCCCATGAGCAGGGCATCGTCGAACCCGGCTCGGATCGCGCGAGGCGCATCCGCGATGCCGTCGAAGCGGCCTTGTCGGACATCCTGCTGCTGGGTACCGATGAGCAGGTGCGGCTGGCCGCGCGCGCCGCCGATGAGCTGGCGCAGGGACGACCGGTGCACACGCATGAGCTGGTGGTGTCGCTGCGCGATTTTGTCCGCGAAGCCTTGGATCTGGCGCCGATCCCGGCCGATCTGCAGATTCCACGGCAGGGCCCGACCCGGCCCGCAAGCGGCAGCGGGGGCGGCAAAGGCCGCCCTGAAGGCGAAGGCAAGGGCGGCCGTGCGGGCGGCGGCGGAATGGGCATGGGCGCCGGCATGGGCGGGCTCGGCCTGGGGGCCGGCGCCGCCCTGGGCGCCGGCACTGCCGGAGAAGACGACGCAGGTACGCGCTGAGCGCCGCGAAGGCGTCAGCGGGTCAGTTCGTAGATGGGTGTGAAACCGCCATAGATCATCCGCGCACCGTCGAACGGCATCGGGTTCTTCGCGGGGTCCAGGCGCGGGTCTTCCATCATCTTCTGCATGCCCGCATCACGGGTGGCCTTGTCAGGCCACTCGATCCAGGAAAACACCACCGTCTCTTCCGGTGTCGCTTTCACTGCGCCGAAGAAGTCCGTCGTCTTGCCATGCGGCACGTCATCGCCCCAGCACTCGACCACGCGCAGCGCCCCGTACTCGATGAAGACCACGTCGCCGCTTCGCGCATGGGCGAGGAACTTTTCCTTGTTGGCGGTGGGAACCGCCAGAACGAAACCATCGATGTAACTCATTGCCTGCCTCCGTAATGGACCGCACTGCATGTGCGGCCTTCTTCTGTTCGACGAACCAGGGCGCCGCAGATCGACACGGCCGCGATCGAAGCATTCAGGACGTACCCGCGCGCCGCGCGTATGCCAGAGACCGCCTGAATCAAGCCAGAAAATTCAGCAATGCGAAGGTTGCTGTTTTCAGGGTGCGTTGTGGCGAATAACGGAGAATTTACATTCCCGATGCGACGGCGCTTCCGCGCTGCTGCTCACCATAAGAAAGTAAAGGTGTACCCCCATGAAGAATTCGCTGATTGCCCTGGCGCTGGCTGCTGCCCTGCCGTTCTCCGCCTCGGCTGCCGAGAACCTGTCCTACAACTATGCTGAAGCCAACTACGCCAAGACCGACATCGACGCGTTCAAGGCCGACGGCTGGGGCGTGAAGGGTTCCTACGGCTTCCTGCCGAACTTCCACGCCTTCGGTGACTACAGCCGCCAGGAAATCGACCACACCAACCTCAAGCTGGACCAGTGGAAGGTCGGTGTCGGCTACAACCAGGAAATCGCACCGTCGACCGACTTCGTGGCCCGCGTGGCGTACCAGAAGCGTGACCTGGAGCATGGTCTGGATTTCAACGGCTACAGCGCTGAAGCCGGCATCCGCACCGCGTTCGGTGCCCACGCCGAAGTCTACGGCATGGTTGGTTACGAAGACTTCTCGAAGAAGCGCGGCATCAATCCGGAAGGCGAGTGGTACGGCCGCTTGGGTGGTCAGGTGAAGCTGAACCAGAACTGGGGCCTGAACGGCGAGCTCAAGATGAACCGCGACGGTGACAAGGAATACACCGTCGGCCCGCGCTTCAGCTGGTAATTGCTGCAGGCGCTCTGCGCCCTGCGTGCATCGACAGGCCCGGCATCTGCCGGGCCTGTTGCGTTCCACCCAACCGAAATGAAATCTGACTGCGGCTGCGCAGTCGATGCTGCATTGCAACGAATTGGATTCCGCCGTTGCAGGGCGCGACCTACGGTGGGCATCCACTTCCGCCGGATCCGACTGATGCCGCCCGCCCCCGCCACCCCGCATACCGGGAAGCTGCGCCGCCTGGCGCTGCTGGATCCGCATCCGGTGCTGCGGCTGGGCCTGGAAGTGTTGTTGTGTGAGCACAGCGGTCTGCAGGTCCGTGGCAGCTTCGCCAATGAAGCCGACCTGCTGTCGCTGCTGCATCAGCAGCCCGGTTGTGTCGATCTGCTGGTGATCGATGCCCTTCCGCTGGGTGACCAAGGGGTTGGCCTGCAACTGCTGCGCACGCTGTCGCAGCAGTGGCCGTCGTTGCCGGTGCTGGTGCTTTCAGCCCATTGCAACGCCAGCACGGTGGTGACGGCCATGCAGGCCGGCGCGCGCGGCTTCCTGTCCAAGGCGACCGCACCGCGCGTGCTGCTGCGGGCTGTGGAGGTGGTGGCCCGGGGTGGGCGGTTCGTGCCGCCGGAACTGCGCCCGCAGTTGAGCCGCTCGCGGGCGCGCCGCATGCCCTCATTGATGCCGCTCAGCCGCCGCGAGCGCGAGGTGCTGCGCCTGGTGCTGGAAGGCTGCAGCACCGGCGAAGTCGCGCAGCGCTTCGGCCGTTCCGCAAGCACGGTCAGCTCGCAGAAAAAAGCCGCCTACCAGAAGCTCGGCATCCGCAGTGACGGCGAGCTGTTCCGCATCCGCCACCTGCTCGAATGCGGCTGAAACCCGGGCTTATTCCCCTTGGTACTGCTTCTCTTCGACCAGTGCCGACCCCGCAACGCGGTTGATCTCGTTCTTGACCTGCACGCGCTCGCCATTGGTACCGTACACGCCGCGCGCCAGCTGGACGAAGGCATCATCGAACACCTGTGCCGCTTCCTTGTCGCGCAGCTGGTCCTGGATGTCCCACATGCGCTCGTTGATGGCCTTCAGCTGCTGCTTCAGCGCGGCAAGTGCCGGCTGTGCCTGCAGCTGCTGCTGCAGCAACGGCAGCAGGCCGTCCAGCTCCGTCCGCACATTGGCCAGCTTGGTGGCATCGCCGATGCGTTCGGCCTTGATCTCGAGAATGGTGATCTTGTCGATCAGCTCGCCGATCGATACCGGCGTCAGGATGGCGTCCATGGGTGGTTTCCTGGAAACAGGCGGCCATCATACCGCGCCACTGCCAAGTGGTTTTACGCTGATTTTGCGCCCCCGCCACGGTAGCGCCATCGAACCGTTACGGCCCTGCCATCGACACTGCCGTCCCGGCGGTTGAGCCGCCATTGGATGAGGAATGATGTGCAGTGAACAGCAAGGGGATGATCGCGGCGGTGGCCGCGGCGTTGGCGGGGCTGCTGGGCGTCGGCACCGCACAGGCACAGGTGAGCGGCAACGCCACGTTGACCAGTGACTACGTCTGGCGCGGCAGTTCGCAGAGTGACGGCGACCCGGCGGTGCAGGCCGGAGCGAAGTTCGCGCTCGCGTCCGGGTGGTATGCCAGCGCGTGGGGCTCGAACGTATCGTTCAAGCCGGACAACGGCGCACGCAGCGAGTTCGATCTGGTAGCGGGCTGGTCCGGCACACCGGCCGCGGACTGGACGCTGGACGCCAACCTGACCCGCTACGTGTATCCGGGGACAGCCCGCGCGCTGGACTGGACAGAGTTCGCTGCCACGGTGGGCTGGAAGCAGCGGACCTGGCTGCAGGTCGCGCATTCCAGCGATGCCCTGGGCGGTGGCCATCGCGGTACCTACGCACAGTTGGGCGTGCGCCTGCCGCTGCAAGAGCGCATCCGGCTTGAAGCGGCCGTGGGCCACTACTGGCTGACGGCCGCGCAGGGGCCGGATTACCTGCACGGGCAGCTCAGCGCCATCGCCACGTTGGCTCCGGCGTGGGAAGTGCGGGCCACCGTGCATGACACCGATACCGCGGCCAGACGCCTGTTCCCGGGCAACGCGGGCGGGCGCTGGGAACTGGCGCTGCAGGGCAGCTTCTAGCGGGCCGGCGCCGCCACGACGGTATCGGCCACCCATGGGCCGGTACCGCGCGGCTCAACCGCGCAGGCGCTGGCTCAGGCCCTTGAGGAAGTTGCGCAGCATCTGATCCAGGCAACGTCGGTAGTTGGCATGCCCGGGTTGGCGGAACAGCGCCCCGATCTCGGACTTGGATACCTTGAAGCCGGCGCTGGCGAAGATGTCCATCAGATCGACGTCGCGCAGCTGGAACGCCACGCGCAGCTTCTTCAGCACCAGGTTGTTGTCGACGCGGGTTTCCACGGCGCGCTGCGGCTGGCTCTCGTCGCGGCCGCGCAGGTGCACGATCAGGCCATCCAGGAAGTGCGCCAGCGCACTGTCGTCCATCGGCACGAAGCCGGCTTCATCCTCGCGCCGCAGCCAGGCCCTGGCCTGCTCGAGATCCACCGCGAAGGTCGGGTCGGCCAACTGGCACAGGGCCACCACGTGATGGTCGCCCAGGTCCAGGGAGTAGCGCACGCTGCGCAGTACATCATTGTTGATCATGGCCCATTGTAGCGGTCCGGCCGTTGTCACCGGATTGTCACCGGATTGAAGCATCGTGAGCGCTGTTCCGTAGAGACCTCCTCCGATGCGCCGGTACCTCGTTCTCCTCCTGCTGGCGGCCAGCAGTGTTGCCGCCCATGCCCAGGACCGCTTTGTTCCGGTCGAACAGCGGCTCACTGCGGCCCAGCTGGCCGAAGTGGGGCTGAGCCCGGCCCAGCTGCAGGCGTTGAACCGCGTGCTGCGCCAGGCAGAGGCCGCGTCGCCTGCCATTTCCGCGGTCACGGCCGCCCCCGCCGGCGCGCCGCTGCCTGCGAATGTTCCGGCGCCGGCCGCCATGCACCTGGGGCTGGAAGAAGGCCCGGTCAGCGCACGCGTGGTGGGGGAGGTGGCCGGTTGGGCCCCCGGCACGGTGTTCACCCTCGACAACGGACAGCAATGGCAGGTGATGAAGGGACAGATGAAGCTGCGCAGGGCCCTCCAGGCGCCGCAGATCGAAGTGATCCCGGGCATCGCCGGCCGCTGGTTCCTGCAGGTCGACGAGGATCTGCCGAAGGCCCGCGTGTTCCGCCTGCGCTGAGTGTGCCCGGCGCGAAGACCGATCAGGCAAGGCAGGGTCCTGCCGACGGTGCCAGAATGGGGGTCTCGTTCCTCCACGGAGTTGCCTGATGTCCCGCACCGTCCTGATTACCGGCGCCACGTCCGGGTTTGGCGCCGCCGCCGTCCATCGCTTCGCCCAGGCAGGCTGGAAGGTGATCGCCACCGGCCGTCGCAGCGACCGCCTGCAACCGCTGGTCGAGCGCTATGGCAAGGACGTGGTGCACGCAGCGGCGTTTGATGTCCGCGATCCGATCGCAATGGAAGCGGCGCTGCTGGCGCTGCCCCCCGCATTCGGTGAGATCGACCTGCTGGTCAACAACGCCGGTCTCGCGCAGGGCACCGCTCCGGCGCAGAGCGCCCGCCTGCAGGACTGGACGACGATGATCGATACCAACATCACCGCCCTGGTGACGTTGACCCACCGCCTGCTGCCGCAGCTGGTCGAACGCAGGGGTGCGATCATCAACATCTCGTCGGTTGCCGGTGTCTACCCGTACCCGGGCGGCAACGCGTATGGCGGTACCAAGGCGTTCGTCAGCCAGTTCTCGCTGGGCCTGCGTTCGGACCTGCACGGTACGGGCGTGCGTGTGACCACCATCGAGCCGGGCATGGCCGAGACCGAGTTCACGGTGGTGCGTACCCACGGTGACCAGGCCGCGTCGGACAAGCTGTACTCCGGCGCCAACCCGATGACCGCCGAGGACATCGCCGAGCAGATCTTCTGGGTTGCCAGCCTGCCGCCGCATCTGAACATCAACCGCTTGGAACTGATGCCGGTCAGCCAGTCGTTCGCCGGCTTCCAGGTCGCGCGCGAGGGCTGACCTGCGTGCCTTCAGGGCCGCCGGGCGTGGGTCGGCCCTGCGGGGCCCAAAAAAAGAAAGCCGGGCAATGCCCGGCTTCTTCCGTTCAGACCCGAACGATCACTGTGCCTTGATCGCCATCGCCTGCAGGCCGGTGCCATCCAGCTTCTGCTTGGCTTCGGACAGCTCACCGGCGCTGCCGTAGGGCCCCATGCGCACGCGGTACACGGTCTTGCCATTGATCTGCGCCGACTCCACCCGTGCCGCCAGGCCCATCATCGCCAGCTTGGCCTTGGTGGCCTCGGCGTCGCCGGAGGCGCCGAACGCACCTGCCTGCAGGATGTAGCGCGCGTTGTCGCCGGCCACGGCCGGTGCCGCAGCGGCGGCCGGCGGCGCGTCCACGCGGGCGG
>NZ_JASGBV010000039.1:0-18686 GCF_030053245.1 Stenotrophomonas sp. RS-48 | reverse complement strand
GGGGGACGCTGCAAGTACGTCCATGTAAGCTCGGTCGCCGCATCCATGCGGCTCACGCCCCCGCAACCGGACCCACCCCGCCTTCGGTGGTTTTCCGCGATCTGTCGGAACAGCACTCTGCTCTGGTAGGTGTCGACCTTGGTCGACACGGTAGATCCACGCCATGCGTGGATGAATTCATTCGATATCTGACAGATGTGTCGACCAAGGTCGACCTACCAACAGCCGCGCGGAACAACAGCCGCAGTTACCAACAGCCGCGTGAACCTGTCGAAGGTGGGGCGGTGTGGGTGGTCAGGACCGTTGGCGCCATGGATGGCGCCATCGAGCCCCCATGGATGGGTTTACGGCGTGTCCTGACCAGCCACACCGCCCCGCCACCCCACGGAATGCCGCTTTGGCTTTGGCTTTGGCTTCGGCCGTTGCCGTTGCATTGAGCAGGTGCAGGGCTGCAAGCCCTGCCGAAAACCCCCTTGGGCGTAGAATGCGGCCATGAGCGAATCCCTTGACAACCACCTGGTCCACGGCCGCCGCCAGCGGCCCGACGGCCCGTCGCCGATCGATGTCATCTCGGTCCAGTCGCAACTGGTCTACGGCCATGCCGGCAACAGCGCCGCCGTACCGCCGATGCGCGCGCTCGGCGTGCGCGTAGCTGAAATTCCGACCGTGCTGCTCAGCAACGCGCCGTTCTACGACACCACCCGCGGTCGCGTGCTGCCCGCCGACTGGTTCGCCGATCTGTTGCTGGGCACCCACGAGCGCGGCCTGCCGCAGCGGGCGAAGATGCTCGTCTCCGGCTACTTTGGCAGCACGGCCAACGGTGCCACCTTCGCCGATTGGCTGGACGACATCCTGCCGGCCTGCCCGCAGCTGCGTTACTGCCTGGATCCGGTGATCGGTGACACACACACTGGCCCCTACGTGGAACCGGGACTGGAAGCGATCTTCGCCGAGCGCCTGTTGCCGCATGCCTGGCTGGTGACCCCGAACGCCTTTGAACTGAATCGCCTGACCGGCATGCCGGCGCTGGCCGAGGCCGATGCCATCGCCGCCGCACGCACGCTGCTGGACCGTGGCCCGCACTGGGTGATCGCGCACAGCGTGGGTGGCACGCCGGGCGAGCTGGTGACGCTGGCGGTGGGACGCGACGAGACCTGGCGTTGGACCTCGCCGCTGCTGCCGGTGGACGTGGCCGGGACCGGCGACGTACTGATGTCGCTGGTGGTGTCGTTCCTGCTGCGGGGAGAGTCGATGCAGCAGGCGATCTCGCGTGCCATCGCAGGTACCCATGCCGCCCTGGAGGCCACGCTGGCCAATGGTTTCGAGGAGTTCGACGTGATTGCCGCGGCGCCCGCCGCACTGGCCGAAGGCACGCGCTTCCGCGCTGAACGCGTGGCATGACGGCAGTGCAGCACTTTGCGCCGCGCACGATCGGCATCGTCGGCAGTGCCGGCGCCTACGGGCGCTGGCTGGGCCGCTTCTTCGAGCAGCAGATGCGACTGCAGGTGATCGGCCACGATCCGGCCGATGCTGCTTCGCATACACCGGAGCAGTTGCTGGCCGAGGCCGATGTACTGGTGTTCTCCGCACCGATCCGGCATACGCCGGAACTGATCGCCGAATACGTGCGCCGCTCGGCGGGTCGTGAACGCGGGCGCCTGTGGCTCGATGTCACCTCGGTCAAGGACGCGCCGGTACAGGCGATGCTTGCCTCACAGGCCGAAGTGGTCGGCCTGCACCCGATGACCGCGCCGCCGAAGGCCCCCACGTTGAAGGGCAGGGTGATGGTGGTCTGCGAAGCGCGACTGCAGCACTGTCGGCCCTGGCTGGATGCGCTGTGCGTGGCGCTGCAGGCCGAGTGCGTGCGCGCCACGCCACAGCACCATGACCAGATGATGGCGCTGGTGCAGGCGATGGTGCATGCCACGCATCTGGCCCAGGCCGGCGTGCTGCGGGAATATCAGCCGCAACTGGGGACACTGGAAGCGATGCTTCCCTATCGCTCGGCGTCGTTCGAACTGGATACCGCGATCATCTCGCGCATCCTCTCGCTGAATCCGGCGATCTATGAGGACATCCAGTTCGGCAATCCGCATGTCGCGCCGATGCTGGAACGCCTGGTCGGCCAGCTGCGCATGCTGCAGGCCCAGGTGGACCAAGGCGACGACATGGCGCGCGGTGCGTTCCGCGAGCAGATGCTGGCGGCGAACCAGGCCGCCTTCGGCGCGCCTGCACTGGCCTCGGGAAACTATACCTTCGAGCGGGTGGGCTACCTGCTGGCCGATCTGACCGAGCGCAACGCCGTGTCGGTCCACCTGCCGGAAGATCGCCCGGGCTCACTGCGTGAGCTGCTGAACATCTTCGAGCAGCACGGCATCAGCCTGGCTTCCATCCATTCCTCGCGCACGCCGGGCGGGGAAGTGCATTTCCGCATCGGCTTCGTCGCCGGCAGTGATCCACGTGCCCTGGCCGACGCAGCGGCCGCCGTGGATGCCAGCGGAATCGGACGGGTACTGGCGTAGTGCATTCATCCACAGGGGATGTGGATGAATTCTGCGCAAACATGTGGATAACACTGCTCATGCCTTGCCAGCACAGGCTGTCAAGATCTGTGGCGAAAAACTGACCAGGGTGCTGCCGGTGAGGCCGGGCTACGCCCGGCGGCCCTGCGATGACCCGCGCGACGCTAGATGGTCAGCCGCAGTTCGCCGCCGCTGGTGCTGAATTCGCGGCCATTGCGCACCAGATGACGCCCGTCGTCGAGCTCGTAGCGCGGGGTGGCTTCGGAATGATGCCCGCTGCCACTGGCCTCGGGCTTGAACTCGATGATGATATGGCTCTCGCCATTGCTGTCGACTGCGGGAAACTGACGGAACGACATCGTCCACCTCCTTCAGCGGATGCTGCTTCTGCGCGGCCAGCTTGGCGCCAGAGGTGTTAGCCGACCGTCATCAATCGATGAACTGCAGTCGCGCCAGCTCCGCGTACAGACCCCCTTCAGCCAACAACTGTGCGTGCGTGCCTTCGGCGACGATGCGCCCCTGGTCCATGACCACGATGCGGTCGGCCTTGAGCACGGTTGCCAGACGGTGTGCGATGACCAGCGTGGTGCGGCCCGCCATCAGGCGCTCCAGCGCCTGCTGTACACCGTACTCGCTCTGCGCGTCGAGCGCGCTGGTGGCTTCGTCCAGCAGCAGGATCGGCGCATCCTTCAGCAGCGCGCGGGCGATCGCCACGCGCTGCTGCTGCCCGCCGGACAGGCGCGCGCCGCGCTCGCCCAGCTCACTGTCATAACCCTGCGGCAACGCACGCAGGAAGCCATCGGCCTCAGCGGCACGAGCCGCTTCCTCGACTTCGGCATCGCTGGCCTGCAGGCGGCCGTAGCGGATGTTGTCGCGGGCGCTGGCGGCGAACAGCGTCGGTTGCTGCGGCACCAGGGCCAGCTGGGCGCGCAGGTCGGCGGGATCGACCTCGCGCACATCGATGCCGTCCACGCAGATGCGGCCGTTGGCCGGGTCATGGAAGCGCAGCAGCATCGACAGCACCGTGCTCTTGCCTGCACCCGAGGGACCGACCAGGGCCACGGTCTCGCCGGGGCGCACATGCAGGCTGAAGTGGTCGAGCGCGGCCTGGTCCGGTCGCTGCGGGTAGTGGAACACCACGTCATCGAACTGGATCTCGCCTTGCAGCGGCTGCGGCAGCGCGCGTGGATGCGCGGGCGCGCGGATCTCGACATCCTCCTGCAGCAGTTCGCCGATCCGGCCCATGCCGCCGGCAGCGCGCTGGAGTTCGTTCCAGACTTCGGCCAGAGCGCCCACCGAGCCACCGCCGATCAGCGCATAAAGCACAAACTGGCCCAGGGTGCCGGCACTGAGGCGGCCCTCGATGACATCGTGGGCGCCCAGCCACAGCACGCCGACAATGGCACCGAAGATCAGCAGGATGGCACTGGCGGTGACCAGCGACTGTGCGCCGATGCGCCGGCGTGCGGCCCGGATCGCATCGCCCAGCGCCAGGTCGAAGCGGCCGCGCTCGTAAGGCTCGCGCGCATGTGCCTGCACCGTGCGGACGGCACCGAGGGTCTCGCTGGCCAGGCTGTTGGCGTCGGCGATGCGGTCCTGGCTGCTGCGCGCGACGGTGCGCAGCTTGCGTGCGCCGATGATGATGGGCAGCACCGCCAGCGGGATGCCGAGCAGCGACCACGCCGCCAGGCGCGGACTGGTCACGAACAGCATGGCCAGGCTGCCGACCACCGTCACGCTGCTGCGCAATGCGACTGACATGGTCGAACCCACCACGCTGCGCAGCAGCTCGCTGTCGGCGGTCAGGCGCGAGACCAGTTCGCCGCTGCGGCTGCGGTCATGGAAACCGGCACCCAACTGGATCAGGTGCCCGTACAGACGGCTGCGCAGGTCGGCAACTACCTTCTCGCCGAGCAGCGACACGAAGTAGAAGCGTGCGGAGGTGGCGATCGCCAGCACTACCGCCACCAGCATCAGCAGGGCAAACGCCCGGTTGATCTGGCCGCCGCTGCTGAAGCCGTGGTCGATCATCTGCTTGACGGCCGGAGGCAGGCTGAGGGTGGCGGCCGAGGAGACGGCCAGCGCCAGCAGCCAGGCGGCGAACAGGCCACTGTGCCGGCGCACGAACGGCCACAGCGTTCGCAGGCTGCCGAGGCGGCGCAATGGCGGGGTCGCGGCGGCCGCGTCGTCCTTGTCAGTCATCCTGGTCGTCATCTCGGATACGGATACGGTCACGGGTGGCGTCTCGCAGGCGGATTTTCAATGCGTCGGCCTGGCCGGCGGGTAATTCGATCCGCAGGCGCACGCCTTCAGCGTCGAACTGTTCATCCTGCTTCTCGGCGGAGAACGCGGGCAGGGCCGCATGCAGGGTACCCAGGTCCTCGAAGCCGGCCAGCAGCTGCAGCCGTGCCATCGCCACCAGCGGCAGCCGCGGTGCCGTGCGCAGACACTCGGCGGCGGTACCGCCGTAGGCGCGGACCAGACCGCCGGCGCCGAGCTTGATACCCCCGTACCAGCGGATCACCACCACCATGACCCGGTCGAAGCCCTGGCCATCGATGGCGGCCAGGATCGGCCGGCCGGCAGTCCCCGCCGGCTCGCCATCATCGCTGGAGCGATACTCCTGTCCATGCCGGTAGGCCCAGCAGTTGTGCGTGGCGTCGGCCACCATCACCCGCTGCAGGAACGACATCGCCGCCGCCGCGCCATCGATGGGCGCGGCATGGGCGATGAAGCGGCTGTGCTTGACTTCCAGCGTGTGGCTGACGGGCTGGGCGAGGGTATCGGGCATTCCCTTCATTCTACGGGGTTGCCGCCCCCATGCTTCAGTCGTCCAGCAGAGGACGCAGGTCGCGTGGCAGCCGCGACTCCGGATACTGCTGCACGTAGCGCTCGAGGCTGGCACGGGCGATGTCGCGCTGGCCTTCGTCGCGACGTTCGCGGATCTTCTGCAGCCACTGCCGGCGGGGCAGCTGGGCGTCGGCGGCCACTTCGGCCTGCACGGCCGTAGCGCTGAGCGCGGCATCGCTGCCGCGACGCATCACGCCCGGTGCGCTGCGGAGCGGTGCGGCCCGCTTGAGCGCCGTGGTATCACCGCGCTGTCCCGCGCTGGCCGGGGCGGCCTCCATCGCGCCGGACAGGGGGGCAACGGCGTCGCGCGCTTCCAGCGACGGCGGCGCAGGCGCCGCAGCAGGCAGCGGTGCCGAATAGGCCACAGCGGCCGGAGGTTCCGCAGCCGGCGGCGGAGCTGCGGTGTCGGCGGCGGCGCGCTCGGTGGCCTGAGCCGCCGCTTTCGCTCGTGCCGCCACCGTCGGTGCCGGTGCTTGTGGTGCGGAGGATCGGGCCGGCGCGGCGGGCCTGGGTGCCGCGACCGGTGCCGGTGGTGCCGGCGGCGCACTTGCGATGGCCGGCTCGGCAGGGGAAGGCCGGGTAGGGCCCTCGGCAGGCTGCGCGGCCACTTCGGCAGCGACCTCGTCGGCGATCGGCGGCGCGGTGACCTGCGCATCGTGCGCCGGGAGCGCGGGCGGTTCCGGGCGCAGCTGCCAGGCGATGCCGATGGCGAATACCATCGATGCAGCGACGCCGAACACCGCAGGCCAGTGACGGCGCGGACGCCGTGCACGCACGCTGCCCGCACCGGGCGCGTCGGCCTCGGGGGCCTGCACCGCCGCACGGGCGGCCGCCAGGATCGTGGCATCCAGCGCCGCCGGAGGAGCCTGTTCGGCACGACGGCCGAGCAGGCGCGTCAGCTCGCGCTCTTCAGGCGTCAGGGGTTCGTCTCGGTTCATGCGTTCAGTCCCGCACGCAGCTTGTCCATCGCATAGCGCAGCCGCGATTTCACGGTTTCCCGGCCTACGCCGGTGATCTGGCCGATCTCCTCCAGGCTCAGTTCCTGATCCAGCCGCAGCTGCAGCACTTCGCGCTGCTCCAGCGGCAGTTCTTCCATCGCGCGCTGGATGCGGCGACGTTGCTCGAATTCTGAAAGCTCTGCTTCCGGGGTCTGCCCGTCTTCCAGCGCGGCCAGACGCAGCTCGGCATCGGCCGGCGCCGCCGGGCGGTGGCGTGCGGCGCGCCAGTGATCGTTGAGCCGGTTGTGCGCGATGCGGAACAGCCAGGTGCTGAAGGCGGCATCCGGCTGCCAGCCGGACCGTGCGCTGATGACCCGTTGCCAGACGTCCTGGAAGATCTCCTCGGCCAGGGCGGTATCGCGCAGCTGGCGCAGCAGGAAGCCGAACAGGCGCTTGCGATGGCGCGCATACAGGCTCTCGAACGCGTGCAGGTCGCCGCCGGCCCAGGCGAGCATCAAGGCTTCATCGGTTGGCAGGGCGCTGGCGTCCACGCGGTACAGGTTAAGGCCTGCCGACGATGGCGCATAGCGGGGTGCGGGGGCGGACAGGGCGAGGTTCATGGCTCGGAACGGGGTGCGGACGCCAGGAATAACGAACGGGCGCACGATTCGGGGTTGCCGGGCTTCCATTGCCCCCCCGGTGGCGCGCTATGCTCGGCGGCTCAGGGGAGGCGACGCACAGACGGCGCCAAGAGATTGTCATTTGTCCACGCACGCTGAACCTGCGCAAACGCCATCACACGAGGCCGTGCTGAGTACGGAACTCGTGCGCGCGCTGCATGCGCTGCTGCCGGAATCGGCGGTGGTCCGGGTCGGCTGGGACGATCCCCAGCTGGGGCGCGGTGACGCCATCTGGCCGATACCCCCGGTCGCGGCCGACAGCGGGGCACCGGCTGCAGGCGATGGCCGCCACGGTTGGGATCATGATGGTGCCCGCCTGTACCTGGTGGTGGAAGGCGCGGCGCCTTCGTCCGCATGGTGGGGTCTGGCGCGGCAGGCCATGGAGCTGGCCCTGCAGCGGGGCCGCCAGGCGGGACAGATCAAGGCGCTGGAAGAGGCCGAGCGGCTGCAGCAGGCGCTGTTCCAGATTGCCGATCTTGCCGGCGCCGACCTGGAGATGGGGCAGATGCTGCGCCGCGTGCACGACGTGCTGGGCACGCTGATGTACGCGGAAAACTGTTACATCGTCGAATACGATGACCTGCACGACCAGATCAGGTTCCTGTACTTCGCCGACCAGGTGGATGATTTCGTCGCCGATCCGGCGCAGAGCTTCGACGCCAGTGGAATGCCGCGCAGCCTGACGGTGGCGTTGCTGCACCATGGCAGGCCCCTGAGCGGACCTTCGCGGGAACTGTTGGCCCGCGAGGTCGGGCAGGAGCATGACCCGCTTCGCGGCCCCGAAAGCCTGGACTGGCTGGGTGTGCCGATGCTGCGCGATGGCCGGGTGTGCGGTGCCATCGTGGTGCAGAGCTACGAGCAGGCAGACCGCTATGGCGAGGCCGAGCGTGCACTGCTGGGTTTCGTTGCCCAGCACGTACAGACCGCGATGGACCGGCGGCAGGCCCAGGTGCGGCTCGAGCAGCAGGTGGAACTGCGCACGCAGGAACTGCAACGCGCCAACCACAGCCTGCAGGACGAAGTGGCAGAGCGTCGTCGTGCCGAGCAGCTGCAGATCGCGCTGTACGACATTGCAGAGATGGCGATGTCCGCCGAGAGCCTGGAGCAGTTCTACGGCCAGGTGCATGGCGTGGTCGGCCGACTGCTCGACGCGCGCAATTTCTACATCGCGCTGGTCAACGAGGCGGGTGATGGACTGGATTTCGTCTACTCGGTGGATGAACGCCACGCCAGCCGCGCCTCCCGTGCGTTCAGTCGTGGCCTGACCGAATACGTGGTGCGCAACCGCCAGCCCCTGTTGGCCTCCCGCGCGCAGATCGACTCGCTGCGCGCCAGTGGCGAGGTGCGCGAGTCCGGTGCGCGCTCGCTGTGCTGGCTGGGCGTGCCGCTGCTGCGGGATGACGAAGTGGTTGGCGCGATCGTGGTGCAGAGCTACAGCGAGCAGCGTGCCTTCAGCATCCACGACCAGCGCTTGCTGACCTTCGTCGCGCAGAACATCGGCACCGGACTGGCCCGCCAGCGCGACCAGCAGCGCCTGCGTTCGGCGCATGCCGAACTGGAGAAGCGCGTGGACGAACGCACGCGCGAACTGGCTGAGGTCAACGAAAAGCTGTTGGGCCAGATCGGCGAGCGCCTGCGTGCCGAGCAGCGGCTGACCCACCAGGCCATGCACGACGCGCTGACCGGGTTGCCCAACCGCCTACACCTGCTGGACCGGCTGCAGGATGCGCTGGTACTGGCCAGGCAGGAGGACGGCCCGGTGTTCGCGGTGCTGTTCCTGGATCTGGACCGTTTCAAGCTGGTCAACGACAGCATCGGCCACGCCGCCGGCGATCACATGCTGGTGGAAGTGGCCAAGCGCATCGTGTCGATGGCGGGCCCCGACGACGTGGTGGCGCGCCTGGGCGGTGATGAGTTCGCGGTGCTGCTGCAGTGCCCGCTGGGCCTGGCGCAGGCCCTGGATTTCGGTCAACGCCTGCTGTTGGCATTGCAGGAGTCGATGTGGATCGCCGGGCGCGAGCTGTTCCCGTCCGGCAGCCTCGGCATCGCGCTGTGGAATCCGCGTTACCGGACCGGAGAAGAGCTGCTGCGCGATGCCGACGCCGCCATGTACCGGGCCAAGGCGCAGGGGCATGATCGCTGTGCGATCTTCGACGAGGACATGCGCGAGCAGGCCATGCGCAGCCTCGATCTGGAAGCCGATCTGCGGCGGGCGATCAACAACCGGGATTTCGTGCCGTTCTACCAGCCGATCGTGCGCCTGTCCGACGGGGAAGTGGTGGGACACGAAGCGCTGCTGCGCTGGCAGCACGAACGGCGTGGCCTGCTGTTGCCGGGCGCGTTCCTGGAGCTGGGAGAGGAGAGCGGGTTGATCGAACAGGTCGACTGGCTGATCTACGAACAGGTCATCGCCGGCCTGGCCGCGGGCGGGCAGGGCTATGTGTCGGTGAACGTGTCGCCGCGGCATTTCCGTTCGGCCGGTTTCAGTGCGCGCCTGTTCGGCCTGCTCGACGCCTGCGGGGCCGATCCGCGCCGGTTGCGCCTGGAGATCACCGAGGTCGCGCTGCTGGATGACGGCCCGCACACGCTGCATATCCTGCAGGGACTGCGCGAGCGCGGCATCCAGGTGCAGCTGGACGACTTCGGCACCGGCTTCTCGGCGTTGTCGTACCTGCACCGCTTCCCGATCAGCACGCTGAAGATCGACCAGAGCTTCATTGCCGGCCTGCATGGACCGGAAGTGCAGAGCACCCGCGCGCTTGTACAGGGCGTGCTGTCGCTGGCGCGCACGCTGGGCATCGAAACCATCGGCGAAGGCATCGAAACCGAAGCCCAGCGGCAGACACTGCGCGAACTGGGCTGCGATTACGGCCAGGGCTACCTGCTGGGGCGACCGGCTCCCTGGGCCGACGTGGCGACCTGAGACGCCACGCGGCGGACGATCAACGCAGGGCGGCGCGGCGCTTCTCGTCGATCCACTTGGAGGCCTGTGCCGGCTGGTAGTTCTTCATCCACTCCAGCATCTGCTCGATGTCCGAGCCGTACCACAGGTCCTGGCGCTGGTCCGGGTGCAGGAAACGCTCATCCACCATGCGATCGATCATGCCGATCAGCGGCGCGTAGAAGCCGTCCACGTCCAGGAATGCACAGGGCTTGTTGCCGATGCCCAGCTGGCGCCAGGTCAGCATCTCGAAGATCTCCTCCATGGTGCCGAAGCCGCCGGGCAGGGCGACGAAGCCGTCGGCCAGGTCGAACATGCGCGACTTGCGTTCGTGCATTGAGCCGACGATCTCCAGCTCGGTCAGGCCGCGATGGGCCACTTCCCAGTCGGCCAGCTGGCGGGGGATCACGCCGGTGACCTCGCCGCCGGCCGCGAGCACGGCATTGGCCACGGTTCCCATCAGGCCGACGTTGCCGCCGCCATACACCAGGCGCAGGCCGTCGCGGGCGATGCGGTCGCCCAGTGCAATGGCGCGTTCGGTATAGGCCGGCTTGCTGCCAGCGTTGGAACCACAGTACACACAGATCGATTTCATGGATCTTCCTGTCTCTTGGCCGGAAACGAAAACGCCCCGTCGCCGACCGCAGGGCGGTCAGGGACGGGGTGTCCAAGGATTATGAGGCCTTGAGAGGCCTTCTGTAGAGCCGAGCCATGCTCGGCTGCTCTTCGTTCAGATCGCGGCAATGCCCTAGCCGAGCATGGGCTATGCCGGTCGTCCTGACCGGCACCCTTCGGGCCGTCGCCAGCGACGTTGGCAGCGGCTCCTGCCGCTGCCTTCGGCTCTTCAAAAAAGCGGGGGCTTACGCCGCCGCAGCCTGCTCGCGTCGCGGGCCTTCACGCAGGGCGCGGCCGACCATGCCCACCAGCAGATCCAGCTCTTCGCTGTCCATGCCGAAGTGGGGCGTGAAGCGCAGCGAGTTCTCGCCGCCATGGATCACATTGATGCCATGCCGGCGCAGCCATTCTTCGGTGGAACCACTGCCGTAGCACTTGAACTGCGGCGCCAGCTCGCACGAGAACAGCAGGCCGGTACCCTGCACCTTGGTGATCAGCCCGCCAAGCTCGCCCTTGAGCTGTTCCAGCTTGCGCACGGCTTCGGCGCCGCGCTCGGCGATGTTGGCGCGCACCTGCGGGGTCAGCTGTGCCAGCGTCGCGCAGGCCACGTCCAGCGCACGCGGGTTGCTGGTCATGGTGTTGCCGTAGATGCCCTTGCGGTACAGCTGTGCGGCATGCTCGGTCACCGCCAGCACCGACAGCGGGTACTGGGCCGCGTTCAGGGCCTTCGAGTAGGTTTCCATGTCCGGCGGATCCAGGCCTTCGAAGCCCGGGTAGTCAACCACCGACAGCACGCCGTGCGCGCGCAGGCCGGCCTGGATCGAATCGAGCAGCAGCAGGCTGCCGTGCGCGCGGGTCAATTCGCGGGCCAGGGCATAGAACGACGGCGGTACCGAGCGGCCCGGATCGCCTTCGCCCATGACCGGCTCCAGGAACACCGCCTCGATGAACCACTTGTTGCGGGCGGCGTCCTCGAACACCGCGCGCAGGCCGGCTTCGTCGTACGGCGCCACGGTGATCACCGAATCCTCGCCACGGTAGCTGGCCAGATGCTGCATGTAGCTCTTGCGGCTGGAATCGGAGTACAGCGCCGGCCGGTCGGTGCGGCCATGGAAGCTGCCCTTGACCACCACGCGCTTGATCGCGGCGCCGGCGTGGCGCGCACCCGGGTCGGTCTGCAGCTTGGCGTTGACGTCGGCGATGCGTGCGGCCAGCCCGACCGCTTCCGAGCCGGAGTTCAGGCACATGAAACGGGCGAACGGGCAGCCGCCACGACGGTGGCCGATCTCGGCGCGAAGGGCGGTGATGAAGCGCTGCTGTGACAGGCTGGGGGTCATGATGTTGGCCATCACCTGCGGTCGGGCCATCGCCTCCAGCACCGTGTCGGGGGTATGACCGAAGCCGAGCATGCCGTAGCCGCCAGCGTCATACAGCACCGCCCCCTTCAGGGTGACCACCCACGGGCCGCGCGCGGCCAGCGCCACATAGGGCGTAACGGCGTCGTCGGCGTAGAAATTGACGAACCCGTCCTGCATGGCATCGATCTGCGCCTGTTCGTCCTGCCCCAGCAACGGCCCCAGTTCGCCCTGCACACGGGCGAACTCCGCGGCGGCGGCCTCGACCGCGGCCACCAGCTGCGGATGGCGGACGGACAGGGTGGTCAGGGTGGCGTCGTCCAGGCCGGTGGTGAGGCGGGTGCCGGGCTGGCTGCGCAGGGGGGCGAGGCGTTCGATGAAGCTCATTGCAGATCTCCTGAAACAATGGGGCGCACGGGCCATCAAAAAGCAAAACGCGCGTCATCACGCGCGCTGGGCGGCCTCGTGCAGCGGACTTCCATCTCGATGCTAGCACTTGTTTTTTTGCGCGATAACCCCGCAGAAACCTGTTGCATAGCAGCATTTTGCGCGACGTTCGCCGCGAACCACGCCGGCTCGCAGACGCTGGCCGTACAATGCGCGCCATTGTCGACCTGTTGCCGCCCACTGCCTTGAAGAAGTCCGATTTCCACTACGACCTGCCGGCTGAACTGATCGCGCAGGCGCCGCTGGCTGAACGTTCCGCCAGCCGCCTGCTGCTGGTGCCTCCGGCCCCTGCCGCCTTCACCGACCTGCAGGTGCGTGATCTGCCCTCGCTGCTGCAGCCGGGCGACCTGCTGGTATTCAACGATACGCGCGTGATCCCGGCGCGCCTGTTCGGTCAGAAGGCCAGCGGTGGGCGGGTCGAGATCCTGATCGAGCGCCTGCTCGGCGGCCAGCAGGCGCGTGCCCAGGTCGGCGCCAGCAAGTCGCCCAAGGCCGGCAGCCGCATCGCGCTCGATGCCGGTGGCGAAGCCGAAGTGCTGGGCCGCGACGGCGAGTTCTATGTGCTGCAGTTCCATGTGCCCGAGTCACTGGAGCAGTGGCTGCTCCACGCCGGACGCCTGCCGCTGCCCCCCTACATCCAGCGCGAGCCGGGCGTGGACGACCGCGAGCGCTACCAGACCGTGTTCGCGCGGGAGGTGGGAGCGGTGGCGGCACCGACCGCCGGCCTGCATTTCGATGAACCGCTGTTGGCCGCGCTGAAGGACAAGGGCGTGGAGTTCGGCCACGTCACCCTGCACGTGGGGGCAGGCACCTTCCAGCCGGTGCGAGCCGATGACCTGAAGGACCACGTGATGCACCGCGAGTGGCTGAACGTGGGCGCCGAGCTGGTGCAGCAGGTGCGTCGGACCCGCGCTGCGGGCGGGCGCGTGATCGGTGTCGGCACCACCGTGGTGCGCGCGCTGGAAAGTGCGATGCGTGACGGCGAGCTGTTGCCGTTCGCCGGCGAGACGCAGATCTTCATCACCCCGGGCTATCGGATCCGCAGCGTTGACGCGATGGTGACCAATTTCCATCTGCCGGAAAGCACCCTGTTGATGATGATTTCGGCCTTTGCCGGCAAGGAGCGGGTGTTCGAGGCCTATCAGCACGCGATCCAGCAGCGCTATCGCTTCTTCAGTTACGGCGACGCGATGCTGCTGTTCCCGCAGGCAGGGTAGGGCGCGCCGGGAGGGCAGGGACCCTTGCGGGTGCGCACCTTGGTGCGCACGCCTTCTTGGGAGACAATAGGCAACTATTTGCCTGAACGACCGCTCCATGTCCCGACTGCAGTTCCAGCTCAAGACCCGCGACGGCCGTGCCCGTCGCGGCCGCCTGACCTTCCCGCGCGGCACGGTGGAAACGCCGGCTTTCATGCCCGTGGGAACCTATGGCTCGGTCAAGGGCATCCTGCCGGACCAGGTGCGCGCGCTGGGTGCCGAGATCATCCTTGGCAACACCTTCCATCTGTACCTGCGTCCGGGCCTGGACATCATCGCCGACCACGGCGGACTGCATGGCTTCTGCCGCTGGGACGGCCCGATCCTGACCGATTCCGGCGGTTTCCAGGTGTTCTCGCTGGCCCACCGCCGCAAGATCACCGAACAGGGCGTGACCTTCGCTTCGCCGACCGACGGGGCCCGGGTGTTCCTCGGCCCGGAAGAGAGCATGAAGATCCAGAAGGTGCTCGATTCGGACGTGGTGATGATCTTCGACGAGTGCACCCCGTACCCGGCCACCGAGGACATCGCCCGCCGCTCGATGGAGCTGAGCCTGCGCTGGGCCCAGCGCAGCCGCAACGCGCATGACGAGCTCGGCAACGATGCGGCCCTGTTCGGGATCGTCCAGGGTGGGGTGCATACCGACCTGCGCAGCCGCTCGGCCGAGGCCCTGCAGGCGATCGGCTTCGATGGCTATGCCATCGGTGGCCTGGCCGTGGGCGAGCCGGAGCATGAGCGCAACGCCATGCTCGACCACCTGGATCCGGAGCTGCCGGGCGACCGCCCGCGCTACCTGATGGGCGTGGGCCGGCCGGAAGACCTGGTCGAGGGTGTCGCACGCGGCGTGGACATGTTCGACTGCGTGATGCCGACCCGCAACGCGCGCAACGGTCATTACTTCACCTCGTTCGGTACCGTCCGCATCCGCAATTCGCAGTATGCGCGGGACATGGACCCGATCGAACCGGGCTGCGGCTGCGTGGCCTGTACCGGCGGCTACACCCGCTCGTACCTGCGCCACCTGGACCGCTGCAACGAGATGCTGGCGCCGATGCTGGGCACCCTGCACAACCTGTTCTACTACGAGAAGCTGATGGCCGACATCCGGGCGGCGATCGAGGCGGGAACCTTCCAGGCCTTCCGCGAGTCCTTCTATGCGGCACGCGGAGCGGTTCCGCCGCCGCTGTAACCCGGCGCCCCCCCTGTCGAACGGCCCGGGGACGAACGTCCGGGGCCATGGCATACTTCAAGGCTGACCCAGATCCGCGGTCGACACCCCGCGCCCGTGAAAGGGCCGGAGCGCCGCCCAACCAAAGGACCAAAGATGAACCTGCTTGCCTTCCTGATTCCCGCCGCCCACGCCCAGGCCGCCGGTGGCCAACCGCAGGGCATGGGCCTGACCACGCTGCTGTTCCCGATCATCCTGATCGCCATCATGTACTTCCTGATGATCCGCCCGCAGATGAAGCGGCAGAAGGAGCACAAGGCCATGCTGGAGAAGATCAAGCGTGGCGACGAAGTGCTGACCAACGGTGGCATCGCCGGCGTGGTCACCGACATCGGCGACAACTTCGTCACCCTGGAAGTGGCCGAGAACGTGCGCATCCGCGTGCAGAAGGGCGCTGTCGGCAACGTGCTGCCGGCCGGTACCCTGAAGTCGGCCCAGTAAGCCACTCCCTTTCCGATGCACAACCGCGGCGCCGGGGATGGCGCCGCGCGGGACCCAAGCAATGCTCGAATTTCCACGCTGGAAGTACGTCGTCATCCTGATCGTACTTGCGCTCAGTACGCTGTATGCGCTGCCCAACATCTACCAGAAGGACGCGGCCGTCCAGATCACCGCCAACCGTGGCGGACAGGTCGACGACGCCCTCCGCGACCGCGTGGTGGCTGACCTGAAGAAGGCCGGCATCGCCAGCCTCGGCGCGGAGAAGGAAGGCGAGAGCCTGATCGTCCGCCTGCCGGACCTCAAGACCCAGGCCGCGGCAAGCGACCTGCTGCGCGACAGCGTGGGTGAGAACTACACGGTCGCGCTGAACCTGGCATCCACCGTTCCGGACTGGCTGGCCAATCTTGGCGGTCGCCCGATGACGCTCGGCCTGGACCTGCAGGGCGGCGTGCACTTCGTGCTGCAGGTGGACCAGAAGGCTGCGCTGGACAAGCGCCTGGATGCCTACACCGAAGACGTGCGCAGCACCCTGCGCGACGCACGCATTCCGTACCAGTCGGTCGAGCGTCGCGCCGACAACAGCATCGTGGCCAACCTGAGCCCGTCCGCCGGTGACGACGCCGCGCAGCGCGCCCGCACGGCCCTGCTCAAGGCGCAGCCGACCCTCGGTTACGACGTCAGCGGCAGCCGCATCACGGTGACCGTGCCGGAGGCCGAGATCTCGCAGATCGCCAACGGCGCCATCGAGCAGAACATCAATACCCTGCGCAACCGCGTGAACCAGCTGGGCGTGGCCGAGCCGATCATCCAGCGCCAGGGCGCCGACCGCGTCGTGGTGCAGCTGCCCGGCGTGCAGGACACGGCCGAAGCCAAGCGCATGATCGGTGCGACCGCCACCCTGGAATACCGTGCGGTGGTCGAGGGCAACGCCCAGGACGCCATCAACGCCGGCCGCATCCCGCCGGAAGCCAAGGTCTACCAGCAGCGTGACGGCCGCGGTCCGATCCTGCTGAACAAGCGCGTGATCGTCACCGGCGACCAGATGGTGGCTGCGCAGGCGGTGACCGACGCCAACAGCGGTGCCCCGGCGGTCAGCGTGACGCTGAACAACGTCGGTGGCCAGCGCATGTTCGACTTCACCAGCGCCAACGTGAACAAGCCGATGGCGGTGGTGTACACCGAACGCGTGCCGACCGTGACCGTGGTCGACGGCCAGGAAGTGCGCGGCTTCAAGGTCAACGAGGAAGTGATCTCGGTGGCCAACATCAATGGCGTGTTCGGCAAGAACTTCCAGACCACCGGCCTGCAGAAGAAGGAAGCCGAAGACCTGGCCAAGCTGCTGAAGTCCGGCTCGCTGGCCGCGCCGATGGACTTCGTCGAAGAGCGCGTGGTCGGCCCGAGCCTGGGTGCCGAGAACGTCAAGAACGGCATGCGCGCCGTGGTCTTCGCCTTCCTGTTCACCCTGGTGTTCTTCAGCATCTACTACCGCATGTTCGGCATCATCACGTCGGTGGCGATGCTGTTCAACCTGCTGATCGTGGTGGCAGTGATGTCGTTGTTCGGCGCGACCATGACCCTGCCGGGCTTTGCCGGCCTGGCGCTGTCGGTCGGCCTGTCGGTCGACGCCAACGTGCTGATCAACGAGCGTATCCGTGAAGAGCTGCGGGCCGGTGTTCCGGGCAAGACCGCGATCGTGACCGGTTACGAGCGCGCTTCCGGCACCATCCTCGACGCCAACCTGACCGGCCTGATCGTCGGCGTGGCACTGTTCGCATTCGGTACCGGTCCGCTGAAGGGCTTCGCGCTGACCATGATCATCGGTATTTTCGCCTCCATGTTCACCGCGATCACCGTGTCGCGTGCGCTGGCGACGCTGATCTACGGCCGCCGCAAGAAGCTCCAGAACGTGGCCATCTGACGGGACGACACGCACATGAAACTGTTTCCGCTGCACATCCTCCCGAACGACACCAAGATCGATTTCATGCGGTGGCGCCATGTCGCCATGGTCGTCACGATCATCGTGTTCCTGGCATCGATCGCCATCATCGGCTTCAAGGGCTTCAACTATGCCCTGGACTTCACCGGTGGCACCCTGATCGAGGCCCGCTTCGAGCGCCCGGTGGACGTCGAGCAGGTCCGCACCAAGCTCGAGCAGAGCGGCTTCGACGGCGCCCAGGTGCAGAGCGTCGGTGGCAGTACCGACCTGCTGATCCGCCTGGCGCCGCACGGTGAGCATGCCCCGGGTACCGGCGATTCCGCCGCCGAGGACAAGGCCACCGCGGCGGCCGTGGTCAAGGCGCTGTCCTCGGCCGACAACCAGGCGACGGTGCTGCGCAATGAGTTCGTCGGCCCGCAGATCGGCAAGGATCTGGCGATGAACGGCCTGTACGCCACCATCTTCATGCTGGCCGGCTTCCTGATCTACATCGCCGTCCGCTTTGAATGGAAGTTCGCGGTCACCGCCAGCATCGTGGCCATGTTCGACCTGATCGTGACGGTGGCTTACGTGTCCCTGCTGGGCCGCGAGTTCGACCTGACTGTGCTGGCCGGCCTGCTGTCGGTGATGGGCTTTGCGATCAACGACATCATCGTGGTGTTCGACCGCGTCCGCGAGAACTTCCGCAGCCTGCGCGTGGAACCGATGGAAGTGCTGAACCGTTCGATCAACCAGACGCTGTCGCGTACGGTGATCACCGCGGTGATGTTCTTCCTGTCCGCACTGGCCCTGTACCTGTACGGTGGCAGCTCGATGGAAGGCCTGGCCGAAACGCACATGATCGGTGCGGTGATCGTGGTCATGTCGTCGATCCTGGTCGCGGTGCCGATGCTCACGATCGGCTTCCTGCGCGTGAGCAAGCAGGATTTGCTGCCGAAGGCCAAGGACATCGAGGCTCTGGCCCGCCGTCCGTAAGCGTTCGCGCTGCACGCAACGCACAGAGAACCCCGCGCAAGCGGGGTTTTTTGTTGGCAGGTCGTGCAGCCCTGCACCTGCCGAGGCAAAGGCAACATCAACAGCGGGCATTTCGTGGGTTGGCGGGGCGGTGTCGGAGTACGGGGACGCCGTAAACCCGTCCATGGGGGCTTGGCAGCCGCTTGCTCGTGCGCGCAGTCCTGCGCGCACGGCAAGACCGGGGTTGGGCGTCCTGCCCAACCCGCCCGAGGCATGCCTCGGGCCCATGCGGCTGACACCCCGCACTCCGACACCGCCCCAACTTCGAAACGTTCACGCGGCTGTCGGTAGGTGTCGATCTTGGTCGACACATCTGTCAGATTTCGAATGAATTCAATCGTGTCGACCAAGGTCGACACCCACCAGAGCAGAATGCGGTTCCGACAGAACGCGGAAGACTGTCGAAGGCGGGGTGGGTCCGGTTGCGGGGGCGTGAGCGCCATGGATGGCGCGACCGAGC